>JBFEVY010000184.1:0-7194 GCA_041546665.1 Spongiibacteraceae bacterium
ACCCTGACTGGCCAAATCGCATTATCGAAGTGGATGAAGAAGCGACCATCTGTGGCGTCATCGTCTTCAAGGGAGAAGTGGTCTAAGCATTCCCAGTCTGTTAAGCGACACGAACAGCCATCACTTCGAACGAGCACATGCCTGGCGAATGGGTTGGATAGCGGTTTCACCCCAGAAAATCGAAACCCATCCTCATGCAGCTTGTGTTTATCACCTTGCTAAACATTCTCTTTTGCCAAAATGATTTGCACGGTGCTAACGTTTAGTTTTTGGCAAGCCTAAGACTCTGACACGTGCGGTCCGGAGCGAGAGTGAGAAGCAATGGATGACGGACACCCTACTCGACCAAGAAAGACTTTAATCAATCGAAAAACATTACTGGCTATGATTCCGCTTTCAGATCGCGCCATCTTCAATATGGAGAAACGAGGCGACTTTCCGCGCAGAATCGTGCTGACAAGCCGCAATGTCGCCTGGGACTTGGCCGAGGTGGAAAAGTGGATCGAATCCCGCAAAGAGTCTGAAGATCAACCTATCCGGCCAGGAATCAATATTAACGCTTCACGCTAGTCCACTCGTCAATCATGTCAGCCCAGTCTTGCAACATCGCCGCCCGTTGCTCCCGGTATTCGGCTTTATTGTAAATTGCCCTTACTCCTTTCTGCTCATGGGCAAGACACTTTTCAATCCAATCAGTGTTGTAGCCTGCTTCATGCAATAAGGTGCTGGCTGTGCGACGCAGATCGTGCGGACCAAATTTACCAAGCTGCTCACCATCCTTTTGTGCAGCCTGATACGTCAGGGCAAGAACGCGATTCAAAGTCGCTGCACTCATAGGCAAGTCCGAATCATACCGCGAGGGAAGCACGAATTCGGAGCCACCGGCAAAGGTCTTCAGTGCGATAAAGATGTCCAGTGCCTGGCGAGACAGAAACACCAAATGTGGATTTCGTCGCTTCATACGCTGTTTCGGGATCGTCCAGAGTGCCTCGCTAAAATTGATCTCTTCCCAGGTGGCGTTGGACAACTCGGATTTTCTGACCATGGTCAATAACAGCAGCTTGATTGCGGCTCTATATTGCGGCGAGGTCCCGATTCGATCCATGTACCGATACATCAGACCAATTTCGGCAGGACTCAGGGCGCGGTCACGGGGTTGGAATCTGGCGATACTGTTGGGGCGAACCATTTCAGCGGGGTTTTCAACTTTCTGTCCGCGTTCGATCGCCCACCGATAAACCTGTAATACCACTTCTCGGGCGTGGACGGCTGTTGCTGGCGCTCCTCTTTCCACGATGGCATCGGTCACTGCCCGGAGATCCTCATGCGTGATCTCAGATAATTTCTGATTGCCGAAGCGCTTTTTCAACTCGCGGTTGTAGACCGATTTACGCATGTCGCGTGTCGAGTCAGCCATCTGATAGCCGCGCAACCATTTTTCAGCCCATGCCCCGAATGTTTCGGCATCCTTCACGCGCGATTTGTCGCGCGCTTTCTCTCTGGCCGGGGATTTGCCGGCTGCAATCATTTTCTTTGCTTCGCTCAGCAGTTCCCGCGCTTCCGCCAGTGTGATACCGCCACTGCCATACCGACCGATGGTCAACGTCTCCTGGCGGCCGCTGATGGAGTAGTTATGTCTAAAAGAGATTGTCCCTGCCGGCGTGACTGCTACGTAAAGGCCGTCTCGGTCGTTGACCTTGTAGAGCTTGTCTTGAGGTTTCAGGTTGCGAAGCTTGGTATCGGTCAGCATGGCTAATCCTCCTTTTCTCGTCCTTAATACCATGATCAAACATGCCGTATTTTTCGCCTATATTTACTTTAATATCAGCATGTTAGTGATTTTCGATACCATGACTACTCCAAAATTCATGGCATGGTATTTCTTTGAGGTCGCGGTATCAGCTCGAACAATACCATCAAAAATACCATGAAAAAAGTTTGCTTGAGGGTGCTGGGGAGTGCCTGACATTGCCAGGAAAAACAAAGAAAAACCCATTGATATCAATGGGTTAATAGAGGCTTACTGCTTGTGAATGCCAGCCAGTGCCAGACGTGGAATCATTCCCACTCAATCGTAGCCGGCGGTTTACTGGAAACATCGTAAGCCACGCGAGAAACCTGGGGAATCTCGTTGATAATACGGTTGGAAACGGTTTCCAGCAGTTCGTAAGGCAGGTGCGCCCAGCGTGCGGTCATAAAGTCGATGGTTTCTACCGCGCGCAGTGCCACTACGTATTCATAGCGGCGGGCATCCCCTACTACACCAACAGATTTCACCGGCAGGAAGACCGCAAAAGCCTGGCTGGTTTTGTGGTACCAGTCTGCGCGATGCAGTTCTTCAATGAAGATCGCGTCAGCCTCACGAAGCACATCAGCATAGTCTTTCTTGATCTCACCGAGAATGCGTACGCCCAGTCCCGGACCGGGGAAAGGATGGCGGTAGACCATATCGTAGGGCAGGCCCAGTTCCAGACCGATTTTGCGAACTTCGTCCTTGAACAGCTCCCGCAGCGGTTCGACCAGTTCCATTGCCATATCGTCAGGCAGGCCGCCCACATTGTGGTGAGATTTAATAACGTGGGCCTTGCCGGTCTTGGCCGCCGCAGATTCGATTACATCGGGGTAAATTGTGCCCTGGGCCAGGAAGTTAACGTCTTTCAGCTTTGCCGCTTCATCATCAAACACTTCAATAAAGGTATTGCCGATGATTTTGCGTTTTTTCTCAGGGTCGGCCTCGCCCGCCAATTTCCCCATAAACAGGTCTTCGGCATCGGCGCGGATCACCTTGACGCCCATGTTCTTGGCGAACATTTCCATGACCTGATCGCCTTCGTTTTTGCGCAACAGGCCGTTGTCGACAAATACGCAGGTCAGTTGATCACCGATGGCCTTGTGCAGCAGAGCTGCAACCACAGAGCTGTCCACACCGCCGGACAAACCCAGTAGTACCTTGCTGCTGCCGACCTGCTCCCTCACTGTTGCGATGGCATCGTTAATGATATTCGCGGGGGTCCACAGTGCTTCACAACCGCAGAGTTTGAATACGAAGTGTTCAAAGATGCGCTTGCCTTGCAGGGTATGCGTGACCTCGGGGTGAAACTGCACGCCGTAAAAACGCTTTTCCTCACATTGCATTGCCGCAATAGGGCAGGAAGGCGTCGACGCCAGTATTTCAAACCCGGTCGGCAGCTCCACTACCTTGTCGCCGTGGCTCATCCACACATCAAGCAATGCTGCGCCATCGTTGTCCAGATGGTCCGCAATATCCTCGGTCAAACCGCTCTTCGCCTCAAGGCGAATCTGGGCGTAGCCGAATTCGTGTACCGGAGAGCCCTCTACCCGGCCGCCCATTTGCTCGGCCATGGTCTGCATGCCATAACAAATCCCAAGGACGGGCAGCCCCAGTTCAAACACCTTTTGCGGCGCGCGGGGGGAACCCGCCTGGGTCACCGACTCTGGGCCACCTGCCAGCACGACACCCGAAGGCGCAAACTCAGCAATATCCTCGACGCTGATATCAAAGGCGCGAATTTCGCAATAGACACCAATCTCGCGAATACGGCGAGCGATAAGCTGGGTGTACTGAGACCCGAAGTCGAGAATGAGAATGCGGTGAGCGTGGATGTCATTGCTGGAGCTAGCTGCTGAACTGGGCACGTGAATCTCTCTACAGATCCGCTAACGCGGAATACAAAAGTTGAAAACAACGACGCGGCCGAAGCCGCGCCAGAAAAATGCCTATTTATCAGGTTGGATAATTCGGCGCTTCCTTGGTGATGCTGACATCGTGCACATGACTTTCGTGCATACCGGCGGTGGTGACCCGAACAAATTGTGGTCGAGTACGCATGGCCTCAATATCGACGCTACCGGTGTAGCCCATGGCGCTGCGCAGGCCACCCATCAGCTGGTGAACAATAGCAGCCAGTGGGCCTTTGTACGGCACCCGGCCTTCAATCCCCTCGGGAACCAGCTTCTCGGCGCCGTCCTCCGCACTTTGGAAGTAGCGGTCACTGGAACCCTGGGTTTTGGTCATTGCGCCCAGCGAGCCCATACCGCGGTAGGATTTATAGGTACGCCCCTGATAGAGTTCCACTTCGCCCGGCGCTTCTTCTGTACCGGCAAACATGGAGCCCATCATCACGGCGTTCGCGCCAGCCGCAATGGCTTTGGAAAGGTCGCCACTGAACCGGATGCCGCCATCGGCAATCAGCGGCATGCCGGTGTCTTTCAGCGCCGCAGCAACATTGGCAATCGCCGAGATCTGGGGAACACCAATACCAGTGACAATACGGGTCGTACAGATAGAACCGGGTCCAATACCCACTTTAACGGCGTCTGCTCCGGCTTCATGCAATGCCAGGGCTGCATCAGCCGTCGCGATATTGCCGCCAATAACATCCACATGTGGGAAATGCTTCTTGATCCAGGCGACCCGCTTGAGCACGTTCATGGAGTGCCCATGGGCAGTATCCACCACCAATACATCAACCCCGGCGTCAACCAAGGCGGCAACGCGGTCGTCGGTGTCAGCGCTGGTGCCAACTGACGCGCCAACCCGCAACTGGCCAGAACTGTCTTTACAGGCCAGGGGGTAGGTCTGGGCGTTGTTCATGTCCTTGACCGTGATCATACCGGTCAGTTTGCCCTGCTCGTTGACCACGAGCACCTTCTCAATCCGGTGACGGTGCAAAAGCTCACGAGCCACAGCCATGTCTGCGCCTTCCTGCACAGTGACCAGTTTGTCTTTGGTGGTCATGATGGCTGAAACGGGCACGTCCAGCTCTTCCTGGAAGCGTACATCGCGGCTGGTGACAATACCCACCAGTTCGCCGTTGTCCATCACCGGCACACCGGAAATCTTGTGGCGACGACGCAGTTCAAACAATTCGCTGACCGGGGCACTGGCCTCAATAGTGATCGGGTCTTTCACCACCCCGCTCTCGTGTTTTTTCACTGCTCTGACTTCTTGCGCCTGCTGCTCGATCGTCATGCTTTTGTGAATGATGCCGATACCGCCTTCCTGGGCAAGGGCGATGGCCAGACCGCTTTCGGTAACGGTGTCCATCGCTGCCGACAGCAGGGGAATATTCAGGGAGATATTGCGCGTCAACTGCGTGCGCAGGCTGACGTCTTTGGCGGTGACTTCTGAGTAACCGGGAAGAAGCAGTACATCGTCGAAAGTTAAAGCTTCTTGAGAGATGCGTAACATAAGTGACCCATTGCCAGTGGCTAGAATCCGCGCAATTTTAAGTGATGGCGCGCACTTAGTAAACCATCGTTGAATGGGTACACGCGCAATATATTGGTACAATGGCCGGATGAATCCACAAGAAGCGCCACAAACCCTCAGTGTCACCCAGCTTAACCGCCTCGCCCGGCAGCTCCTCGAGGACTGCTTTGGCAATATCGCGGTCAGCGGCGAGCTGTCCACCCTGTCCCGGCCCAGCTCCGGCCACTGGTATTTTACCCTGAAGGACAGCAACGCCCAGATTCGCTGCGCGTTTTTTCGCAACCGCAATATGGCTGTGAAATTCAAGCCTGAAGCCGGCCAGCAGGTCACCGTGAGGGGCAAAATCAGCCTTTATGAGGCGCGGGGCGACTACCAGCTGATCGTCGACAGCATGGAGCCCGCCGGCGCTGGGGCGCTGGCGGCGGCTTTTGAGGCGCTCAAACAGGAATTGCAAGCCGCCGGATGGTTCGAGCAGGCGCGCAAACGCCCCCTGCCCGAGCATATACAGCACATCGCGGTAATCACCTCCCCCACTGGCGCCGCACTGCACGATATTCAGGCGGTTTTACAACGCCGCTGGCCGGCAATGCGACTCAGCATTCTGCCAGTGCTGGTCCAGGGCGAACAGGCCGCCGGCCAGATAAGCCGGGCGATTGCCGCAGCCAATCGCTTCCGCAGCAGTGGCAAGCAGGATTTCGACCTGATCTTACTCAGCCGCGGTGGCGGTTCCCTGGAGGACCTGTGGCCGTTCAACGAACGCAGCGTCGCCAGGGCCATTTTTGACTCAGAACTCCCGGTGGTAAGCGCCGTGGGCCACGAGGTGGATTTCAGCATCAGCGACTTTGTCGCGGACTTGCGCGCCCCCACCCCGTCGGCGGCGGCGGAGCTGCTCAGCCCGGATCAGGGAGAGTTACTCTCCAGACTTTTTCTGTTGCGTGGGCGCATTGAACAGGCGCAACAGCGCCGACTGAAGCTGTTGAGCACCCAGCTGGACCAACTCCGGCGGCGCATTCGCAGCCCGGGTAGCCAGCTTCGCAACCAGGCACAGCGGCTGGACGAACTGGAAATGCGCCTGCAGCGTCAATGGCAGCGCCAGCTTGCGGGCCATCGGCAGCGCCTCGACCATCTGGAGCGCCGCCAGGCCCTGCTGAACCCGGCGCGACGATTGCGGGAAAACCGCAAAGATGTTGTGGGTATTCAGCAGCGCCTGATTAAGGTCTGGCGGGAAACCCTGAACCGCAGCGAAGAGCGGCGTCTGAATCTGGAACGTCGCCTGGTCGCCCTTGGACCGCAACAGACGCTGAACCGGGGCTATTCCATCATCCGCGACCAACAGGGTCATATCATTCAACGCGCCCAGGTGTTGAAGGCCGGCCAAGCGTTGCATGCCAAATTCGCTGAAGGTGAAGCAAGCTTGATCGTTGCGGAGTAAATGGATCCAAAACGCGGGATCTGCCGTAGCCAGAGATATGTCTCACATACTCACGCTCTGGTCGGCTGCTATGAATATCTTTGTGCTGGATACCGATATAGAAAAATGTGCGCAATATCATTGCGATCAACATGTCGTCAAAATGATTCTGGAAAGCGTGCAAATGCTGTGCACGGCGTTGAACAAAAAGGGCTTCGATACCCCCTACCGTTCCACGCATGTCAAACACCCCTGTGTGCTATGGGTCGAGCAGTCCTATGGTAATTTCCTGTGGCTGAAAAACCTCACCATTGAACTGGACAAGGAATATCGCTACCGCTACAACCGGGACAGCAGCCACAAGTCGATCGCGATTCTCGACGCGATTTCACCCTGCCACTATGAAAACCTGGGCGTCACCGAATTTGCCCAGGCCATGCCAGATGAATACAAGGTGCCCGGCGACGCCGTGCAAGCCTACCGGCAGTTCTACCTCGGTGAGAAAATGGCCTTTGCAAAATGGACCAAGCGGCCCGCTCCCGAGTGGATA
>JBFEVY010000365.1:0-3325 GCA_041546665.1 Spongiibacteraceae bacterium
AAATTCCTTGTGAAGGTCCGGATTATCATCGGGGTGGGGAATTCCCCCCATAATCGCATTGCGACGCTCGGAGGTCATCTTGGGAATATAGATGTGCAGATTGGGCTGGAGCAATTCGATAAGCTCCTCCGCCACGCGATAGGCATCCGGCACATTGTAGCCGCTGTCAGCCCAGACAATCGGAACCTCCGGCGCGATATCGGTCATCAACTTCAGCATTACTGCGGAATTCGGCGAAAAGCTGGTCGACGCCATCGCCGGCTTATTCAGCGTCATCGCCCAGCGAATAATATCTTCCGCCGAGCGATGTCGAAGCTGAGCATTTAAGGTGTCGAGATCGAGATCCATATCCGATTGAACTCAAGCAAGCATTAGGAAAGCGTGAAACTTACCACATCAAGCCGAAAAATAGAATATTTTTCCTTTAAAATCATAGCGTTATAACCATATAAAATATGGTTATAACATTTTGTTTTTTATAACTCGCTATAAGTCAGACAGTGACTTGGAGACAATCTCGTAAACGTCGTTCGACAACTCCGGCTCCGCCAGAATGCGACGCAACTGCTGACTCATCATCTGCTGCGCCTCCGGCAGGTACTTTTTCCATTTACTGAGTGGCTGCAACAAACGCGAGGCTATTTGCGGATTACTGCGATTCAGAGCAATCACCTGGTCAGCCAGGAAGGCGTAGCCCGCACCGTCTTCACGGTGAAAGTTCACCGTATTCTGCGCACAGAACGTCGCAATAAGCGCGCGAACCTTGTTCGAATTTCTGATATCAAACGCCGGATGCGACATCAGAGCCTTCACCTTCTCTAGTGTCCCCGGCAAGCGACAGCTAGCCTGAACCTGGAACCACTGATTGATTACCAGCGGCTCGTGCTGCCAATCCTGATAAAAACGCTGCAGCGCATTCGCCTTGGTACTGTCGTCGCTGTAGACCAGCGCGGTCAGCGCCGCAAGGCGGTCGGTCATGTTGCTACTGCCGTCAAACTGACGACGGGCCAAGTCACGGGCCTCATCTTCGTCGAGCAGCATCAGATAAGACAGTGCGGTATTCTTCAGGCTGCGCTCGGCGATTTGCTGGGCATTGGCCTCATAGGTCGCTTCGCTATCGCAGGCCCGATACACCCCATAGAGCGATTCGCGCAGACGCGATGCCAGTTGCCGGCGCAGTAACTCGCGAGCTTGATAAATGGCATGAACATCCACAGGGTGGAACAACTCCGCCAAATAGGCTTCGCTGGGGAACTGCAGCATCATGGCCAGCATCGCCTTGTCCAGGCTCTCGTCTGCTAATAACAGTTCCAGGCAATTACTAAAATCCGCGCCCAGACTGTAGTCCTGCCCCGCTTTCGCGGCAGCCATGGCGGCCGATATTTCCGCTAAGCCCAGTTGCTGGCAAGCGTCCCAGCGACAAAAACCATCGCTGTCGACCTTCATCAGCTGAATAAGCTGCTCGCGGGTATAGGGAAAGTTCAGCTTTACCGGCGCCGAAAAACCGCGCAACAAGCTGGGTACGGGCTCTTCAATCACATTTTCAAAAACAAAGGTCTGCTCCGCCTCAACCACGTCCAATACCATCACAGTATTGTCTTCCACTTCGGGGTCATCTGGCTTGCCGCGCAGCGACAGCTTCAGCGCGCCAGCATCCCCTAACAGGGCGGTTGCCAGCGGAATATGCATGGGCAGTTTATTGGGCTGGCCCGGTGTCGCGGGGCAACTCTGCCGAACCTGCAGGCTATAGGTCTGCGCCTGCGCGTCATATTCACCGGTTACATCCAGCACCGGCGTTCCGGCCTGTTCATACCACCGTCTGAACAGACGCAAGTCCACTCCGCTGGCGTCTTCCATCGCCTTGACAAAATCTTCGCAGGTCACTGCCTGGCCATCGTGGCGTTCAAAGTACAGGTCACTACCTTGGCGGAATTTCTCCGGCCCCAAAAGGGTATGGATCATGCGCACAACTTCCGCACCCTTTTCATAAACGGTTACCGTGTAGAAATTGGAGATCTCAATAAAGGAATCCGGGCGCACAGGATGCGCCATAGGGCCGGCATCTTCAGCAAACTGGGTGCTCCGCAGCAGGCTGACATCCTCAACCCGCTTGACCGTGGGCGATCCCATATCCGCCGAGAAGGCCGCATCGCGAAACACTGTGAAGCCCTCTTTGAGACTCAGTTGGAACCAGTCCCGACAGGTCACCCGGTTTCCCGACCAATTGTGGAAATACTCGTGGGCGACCACCCCTTCCACGCGCTGAAAACCGGCGTCGGTAGTGGTTTCTGGCTTGGCGAGCACACAGGAAGTGTTAAAGATATTGAGACTCTTGTTTTCCATCGCCCCCATATTGAAGTCATCGACCGCAACAATATTGAAGATATCGAGGTCGTATTCCCGACCGTATACCTCCTCGTCCCAACGCATCGCATTTTTCAGTGACGCCATGGCATAGTCACACTTGTCGAGGTCTTTCTCTTCAACATAGATTTTCAGGTCGACCTGGCGCCCGGAGCAGGTTTGAAACTGATCACTGATGCACTGCAGGTTTCCCGCTACCAGAGCGAATAAATAGGCTGGCTTGGGAAAGGGGTCGTGCCATTTACTGTGGTGCAAACCGTTGTCCAGCGTAGTTTGCTCGACGCAATTGCCGTTGGACAACAATACCGGGTAACGCTTGGCGTCTGCGGTGATTTCAACCGTAAATACCGACATCACATCAGGGCGATCCAGGAAGTAGGTAATCTTGCGAAACCCCTCCGCCTCACACTGGGTACAGAACATACTGCTGGAACGGTACAGGCCTTCCAGTGACGTATTGTTCTGCGGATAAATCCGGGTCGTGCACGACAACACAAATTGCTCGGGCACCTCGGCCAGCGTCAATTGCTCGCCGCTGAGCTGCCAGCCGCTTTGTGGCACCGGCTCGCCGTCAATTGCCAGCGCGAGCAGCTCCAGCTCCGCGCCATGTAATTGCAGAACTGCGGGACCGGAGCCGGCAGCGGGATTGCGGCGCATGGCCAACCGCGAGTGCACCAGGGTAGCATCCTCACCCAGTTCAAAATGCAGATCCGTACTGTCTATGAGATAGTCCGGAAGGCGATAATCCTTAAGAAAAATCGTGCGAGGCTGCGCATCGCGCATGGTGCATCTCCTTGTGTACTTACAGTGCGGGGCTGCTCACTGACAGGTGGTAGCCCCCGTATTTGCGGATATTAATCACGCCGGTATCAAAAATTAGGTACTGCCCCTTGATGCCCATCAGCGTCCCTTCCGCGAGCGGGTTTTTATCAAGATTAAAAGACTTTACCTTGGTGGGATA
>JBFEVY010000200.1:0-6760 GCA_041546665.1 Spongiibacteraceae bacterium
AGGCAGGTATAAGAAATGTAATGCCACGCGACACTGCTATCACGGGCGCCCCAAACTCATCAGTGAAATCCCCAGGGAGACCAGGCCAGCAAAGAAGGGAAAGAAAAACGCTGCGCCCAGAAAACTCGCTATCAAGCCAAGTACAACCCCCAGGCTGGCAAAGGCATAGACAGCAACGACGACTATGGCCGCCACACCAAGCAAGCCAAGCCCCATGACCAGGGCACCCAATACCCCCGTGATCATCCGGATTGCCAGGTCACGCCAAGCGTACTTATCGATCGTCATAGGGAAAGCACATAAGTCGAACCGCTCCTTCGGTATTGAGCAGGCCGAATCTGTTTTCGCCGCTCAAGGGGATATCACTGTTGTGGTCCAATCACAACGCAGGGATCAGTAACGCAGGTAAAAAGCTCGCAAACTCTCAACCGGGGTTCAGCTCGTCACGAAAATAGCTTGCCGTTGCGCAATTGAACACAGTCCCTCGCTAACAGTCTACCCCGTTTTTGGGGGAGCCAGAGCACATAGGACTATGGCCGAACAGGAAAAAACACCGTGCTGCAGCAAGCGGCACAAGTGGTGCTTCTCGGAGCTGAGTGCGGATTGGGATTTCACTGGGCGGAGTCACCCCTTCTCTCCCGCTCATATTGCTCGTATGAAGTGTTCAGCTTTTCCATGCACTCGTCGTATTGCGACGTTGGTACTTTGTGGCACTCGAATCGCTCGCTCGCCTGCATAGCCTCATAGGCGCCTCTATTTGTACAGGCCGATAACATCAATACCGCAACAAGTATCAATGGTTTCATCACTGCGCCTCAACTTATCTCAATCGAGAGGTCTCTTCACCTGCCGGCAAAGAGACCTTGATGAATGTTACCGCAGCCGGATTACGCCTTTTCCAAAGCCTGAGAAACATCGGCAATAATGTCATCGATATGTTCGATGCCGACCGAGATTCTGATCAGGTCTGCACTAACCCCAGCGTCTGCGAGTTCTTCCTCATTCAACTGCCGGTGGGTGGTCGAGGCCGGGTGACAAGCCAGAGACTTGGCATCGCCAATATTCACCAGTCGCAGAATCATTTCGAGAGAATCGATAAACCGCGTACAGGCCTCAATACCGCCCGTCAGCCCAAAGCTGAGAATACCGGAGGCTTTGCCTTTGGTGATTTTCTGGCAGGTCGGGTTATAGGGGCTGTCTGGCAAGGCCGCATAATTAACCCATTTCACCTTGTCATGCCCTTGCAGAAAATGCGCAAGTTTTTCTGCATTTTCGCAGTGCCGCTCCATGCGCAGGCCCAATGTCTCCAGGCCCTGAAGAATCTGGAAGGTATTCATCGGCGACATTGCCGCGCCGGTATTGCGCAAAGGCACCACACGGCAACGACCAATATAGGCGGCCTCGCCCAGGGCTTCGGTATACACCACACCGTGGTAGGAAGGGTCGGGCTCGTTCATGATGGGGAAGCGATCCTTGTTGGCCACCCAGTCAAACTTGCCCGAGTCGACAATCGCGCCGCCAATTGAGGTGCCGTGGCCGCCGATGTACTTGGTCAGAGAGTGGACCACAATATCCGCGCCCATGGTAAACGGGCGACACAGGAAGGGCGTGGCCACCGTATTATCAACAATCAACGGCACGCCGTGTTTATGGGCGATCGCTGCCAGGCGCTCGATATCAACCACATTGCCGGCGGGGTTACCAATAGACTCACAAAATACCGCCTTGGTCTTGCCATCGATGGCCTTTTCAAAGCCCTCAAAGTCATCGAAGGACACCATTCTCACCTCTACGCCCTGCCGTGGCAGAGAATGGGCAAACAGATTGTAGGTACCGCCGTAGAGCTGGCTGGTGCTGACAATATTGTCGCCGACTTCAGTGATGCACTGAATCGCATAGGTGATGGCCGCCATGCCCGACGCCACACACAGTGCGCCAACGCCGCCTTCCATTGCGGCAATGCGCTTTTCCAACACGTCGTTGGTCGGGTTCATAATCCGGGTGTAGATATTGCCCGGCACCTTCAGGTCAAAAAGATCTGCACCGTGCTGGGTGTCATCAAAGGTGTAGGAGGTTGTCTGGTAGATCGGCACAGCGGCCGCTTTGGTGGTCTCTTCAGACTTGTAGCCTTCATGCAAGGCGATCGATTCGAGTTTCACGGCGTCTCCCTTTATAGCGCGCAATAATAAGCTTATTGGTTCCCTTCAATATTACGACGGGGCACCGCAGTTTCAGGGAGCAATCCGCCCCCCGTTTCACTCGGTGCAACAAACACATTACCCGCCAAAAACCCGCGACACATTGCGGGCAAGCCCTGAAGGTTACGCTATAAAACCGGCACTGACAAAAAGCTGAAGTAGGACCTCCGCTCACCAAACGCCGTTGGCGACCCGAACCGCGTAGAAGCCGCTGTAGCCATCGGTGTACCAGATCTCTTTGCGCTCAGGCACAAAGGCGGGCTTGGACATTGCCCAGTTGCTGGCCGGCGCCGGTACGGTGAGAATTCTCGGCTGGACTGGCGCGTTAAAGTAGGCAATTTCCCGTGGATGGCTCGGGTCGCGAATATCGAAAATACGCAGCCCAGACAGAATCATGCTACAGGCGGCAATATTGGGATTCACCCGAGTCGGAACATCGCAGTAATGCCCCGCATAACCGCCGATAAAGTTGGATGCACCGGGATCATTGGCAATCAGCTCGCGGTTCTCTGGCTGATGGACTTCCAAACGTAGATTAGATACCACCTTAGGCTGAGTTTCATCGCTGATATCGATGATTCTGGCCGCACCGACTGTCATGCCGTTAGCGGCAACGGAAAACGGATTGCCCGGGTTGTCTGATGAGAATTCATCGACTTCAAAAAGATAGGGCTTTCCGTCTCGGGTAAACGGCATGGCATTCTGGGGGATACTCTGGGTATCCCAAGACAGACTTGCGATCTCATAGACCTGCGGGTTCGGCAACCGTGCCTGAATTTCAGAAACATCCATAATCAGCACGCCATTGCTATTGCCGGAGGCCAGGTAGGCCCGATTGCCGTCATCCGAGATCGACAATCCGTGAGAGGTATAATTTCCCGACCAGAGCGGAACCGGCAACAGCGGATTGGAAATATCAACTGCGGTCAGCGTGGGCGTACCCGGTGACGACGAATAAAAGGTTTTCCCATCCGGCGCCATGCCGCTTTCATGACCGAGGAAACCAACCAGCGCCGAGGAGCGCAGCTTGGGGGAACGGCAGTCTTCGGAAAGGTCATAAACATCGACAATACCGGGGTAGACCACCGGGTTACCCATTACCGCCGCGAGAACGCCAGCCTCCTGGGATACCACAAGGGACTCATGTGGCGACAGCATCGCCGGAGTAACAAGTCGGCTGGCGAGTACTGGATTCTCAGGGTCACTCATATCCAACACATTGACCCCCGCGTTCAGATCCAGAATATTGGTCGGGAACAACAGGGTACTGTCGTAATACGCACACTCACGCCCGGCGCTATCGACATAGCGCTCAACCTTGAATCCGCCCACCGTGCCAATCGCGTTGGGCACAATATAAGAGCCAACCAGTTCGGTATTACAGGTAAAACCCTCCGCAGCCAAACCATTGTCGTGATCTTCTTGGGTGACGCGCCCCTGCATCCCGGTTTCAGGTCGCGAACCCGGGCCGCAGTCAGCCTGCTGGATGGCGTTGGTCGAAGGTTCCTGAAGCGTAGTTCCACCACCGGAACTTCCGGAATTGGAATTACAGGCGGCAAGCCCCAACGCAATAGCAGTAAACAAACCGAGGTATTTAACGTTTTTCATTATGTGCTCCTGATATTATTTTGCCTTCCCTCAATGCGTATTCTTGCTGGCGCTAAGGCTTGTGCTCCAGCGCAGCGAGCAGGGTTTGCATTTGAAAAATTTCTTTCGACTGCTCCAACACGATGCGTGAAGCCAAAGTCCGTACAACGGCTAAATGCGCTTCGCCAGCCGCAAACTGCGCCATCGGCACGCCACCCTCATGGTGTTTTAACATCAGCGCCACGTAGCGCTTATCGCGTTCCAGGCCCTCTGCTTGCCGAAGCGCGTTCAAATCCTCGGTCGTAGCCAGGCCGAGCATTCCCGTCGGCGAGTTACCGCAATCAATAACGTATTTCTGTAGCTGGCCTTCGAGGGGCTTGCTACCGAGCAGCATCCAGACCATATCGGGCTGCGGCACATGCTCAACCTCACCCCACAACCGCAACCAACCCCGCATCTCACCGTATTCCACCAACTGTGTGGCGGCGATGGTACGCGCCAGCGGCGCCAGCCCTGTGGGCTTACCATCCAACATGATCTGCGACATCGCGATCGCCTGTTGGTGGTGAAGCAACATCGACTGACTAAAACCCACGTCTACCGGCCCCGGCGTGAGCGCCGCGATGCGAGCGCGAGCTAAGCCGAGTTCCCGCCACTGGATATAGGCAAAAAGGGCAATGGCCGCTAACAAGAGCGCAATAATCGGAGTTTTCAGGGTCCGCATGAACTGTTTTGTATTTTTATATATCCGGCGCATTCCATGTCAGGTGCCGTCCCAAGCTTGCAGGAGCCCTGTCCCTCAACGCGCCAATTACTCATCATTTTCAAGGGATGTTAGCGCATAGTACATCCAGCAGACAATCACACAAATTGTTAAAAATGAATATTTATTATTTTTGGATTGAGCGCCGGGGCGGACACCAGAGAAATCGCCAACCCCCGCGTGATGTCAGGGTGGAGATTGCCCCTTGTTGCCGCGCTGTAGCACATCCGCCAGCACCGCCTTGAGCCTTGCAAGCTCCCGCCGAAACAGGGTTAAGACGAGAAGATAAGCAAAGAGGCACATACTCAAGGGCAGCAGCGCAGCAAGCAGGGCACCAGCGAAAACAGAAACCAGCAGCCAACTAAGAAAGAAGGCAAACCATACCGCTAATATCGCCGTGACAGGCCAATTCAACCGGTAGGTGATGGCGATATTTACACCACCATCTCCGGTGACGATATCCCCAACCGCTATTGGCATAAAAGTATTGCGCTGATTGCCGGTGCAAAACAATTTAAAACGCCGCCCATGTCGCCGCCCAAACAAGGGATAGCGGCTGCCCTGAACAGCAGCCGCCGCGTCCCACGGCTGGCAAGACCGATCAATTGACGCACAAAGCTCACCTTCACTGAGAGCGGTAGACAATTGCGTTTTTTCAACAGGGAAAATTAGCACAACGGATGCTTTTTACAGACGAAAGCGCGGACTACTTTTCTACCTCAATACCCAACTCGTCGAGCACCTGCCGCGCTAACCGAAACGCCGTCACCCCGGCGGGCACACCGCAGTAGATCGCAATCTGCATCAGTGCTTCGCGCAATTCGATCAGACTCAAACCGTTGTTCAGCGCGCCGCGGAAATGGGTTTTAAATTCCTCGCCCCGATTTAGCGCCGCCAACATACCAAGGTTTAACAGACTGCGCTGCGCTCTGCTCAAGCCTTCGCGCCCCCAACCGCCCCAGCAATACTCCGTCACCATCTCCTGAAAGTCCCGGTCGAAGGAATCCATATTGCCCATCGCGCGCTCAACAAATTCTTCACCGGCAACTTCCTTACGAATTTTCAAACCAAGTTCAAAACGCTCGGACGACATTCCGCTTTCCTCATTCAACGATTTAAAACATCTTCCCGGGCCTTCATTGCACGGGCCCTGCAGACACTAATTACTGACGATATGGCCGGACCGAGGCCGCAACACGATATCCTCGGTGACCACGTTGCGATCCATGTTGTAGATATTTAAAAATGCGCGAGCAACGTCTTCAGCCGGCATCAGCTTTTCCTCCGGTACACCGGTGTTGTGCCAGGACGGTGACCAGGTTGGCCCCGGCGAAATACAGGACACCCTGATGTTGTGCTCGCGCACTTCCTCGCGCAGGGCCTTGGTAAACCCGGCAACACCGTGCTTGGCGGCGCAATAGGCCGACACCCCCGCATAGCCCTCAAAGGCTGCCGTGGATGCCATGTTAAAGATATCCCCTCGGCCCAGCGCCAGCATGCCCGGCAACAGATAGTGACAGAGCAAATAGGTGCTTCTCAAATTACTGGCAATCACCCGGTCAAAATCCGCCGGCGTCATATCCTGTACCGCTTCGCCATGCCAGGTGCCAGCATTATTGATCAATACATCGGGGCTCCCCATGTCATCACGAAGCTGCGTCAACACGGCTTCGAGCCGATCAGCATCAGAGACATCACAGGGATAAACATTAACCATAGACTCGGCAGCACAGGCTCCCTGTACCTCGCGCAACTTTGCCTCGTTCCGCGCAAGCAGGGCCAGCGAGACACCGGGAACCTCCCGGGAAAACAGCTTTGCGATTTCCGCACCAATTCCCTGAGACGCGCCCGTGATTACCACTACGGGCGGCTTGTCTTCACCGCGTGTTCCTGTCATCTTGTTTTCCAAATTTATTGATATGAGAGCCCCGCATTGTAGCAGCCCCTATTTGTTTGGCTACGCAGGCACGACGCAAGCAATGATCGACAATATCGTCAACAATAAATCTATTAAACTGTTTATCCTGCTCGGCGGCTTTTTTATCGCCAACACGCTGATAGCAAAATTTATCGGCGTAAAAATTTTCAACTGGTACACGGAAAAGAAAATGGCCAAGGAAATGGCCGGAATGGACTTTGACCTGTAACCACATATAAATAAATCGGAGGATTTTACTATGGCTATGACATTTGCGAAAAAAGAAGAAGGAAT
>JBFEVY010000124.1:0-9521 GCA_041546665.1 Spongiibacteraceae bacterium
GCACTGCGAAGCGGTCAGGTGGTCTCAAAAACCGAATTGACTGAGCATCTGTACGACCAGGACTTCGATCGCGACAGCAATGTCATCGAGGTTTTTATCGCCCGTTTGCGAAAAAAACTCGACCCGGACAACAACATTAAACCGATTTCCACGCTGCGCGGGCGCGGCTACCGCTTTGAATTGAGTGAGACAGAAGCTGGCTAACTCCCGCATGCGACAACGCCCCAGCTCTATCAGCCGCCGCCTGCTGACAGCAACGCTTTTGTCCATGCCACTGGTACTGGGGCTGACCGGTTTCGCCATCGAAAATGCCCACCACGCCAGTCTGATTCAAGGTGAACGAGATCGTCTGCAGTTGCAGTTTTTCGGCATTTTGGGCGCAATGGAATGGCGCGATGGCGGTATCGAAATGGGAGACCGCCTGAAGGAGCCCCGTTTTTGGCAGTTCCGTTCCGGGCTCTACGCTGAAATCCAAGACACCACAGGGCAGGATGTTTGGCGCTCTTTGTCGGCAGAGACCCTCCAGCTCCCTTCCCTTCCACCTCCCGGCAAACCCGGCGAAGAGGAATTCAGCGAGGTCGACCTGGGCCAGGAACCTTTCTTTGCCTTTCGCTACCAGGCGATCTGGGAAACCGAGCAGGGTAAAGATGTACCGCTCACTATTTCGCTCTATTCGCAACAGGGTAGCTTCCGCGAGGCCCTGGCCCACTTTCGACACCAGCTTGTTATTTGGCTGAGTCTGGTTCTGCTTTTTTCATTGGTGCTTTTCGCCGGCATTCTCTACTGGGGTTTGTACCCGCTCCGTCACCTCGCCAAAGACCTGTTGGATCTCGAGCGCGGCGATAGCCAACAGCTCGACAATCGCTACCCCAAAGAACTGAAAAGCGTGACCCGCAACCTGAACAAGCTGCTGGACTCCGAGCAGCGCCAGCGCGAGCGCTATCGCAACACCCTGGGTGATCTCGCCCACAGTCTGAAGACACCCATCGCCGTACTTAAAGCCGAACCTGAAAATATTGAACTGGGCCGGCAACAACTCGAGCGCATGGAGAATATTATCAACTACCAGCTCAATCGCGCGGTGGGCGGCAGCCAGAATCTGTTGCAGCGACGCCAGGCACTATTCCCGGTGTTAGACAGCCTCAAAAACACTTTGCTTAAGGTTTACCATCAAAAAGCACCAACGATTAGCATCGATGTTTCAGAGAGCCTCCAAGTCGCCGCGGACAAACAGGACCTGTTCGAATTGTTTGGCAACCTGTTGGACAACGCCTGCAAGGCCTGCAAGAACCAGGTGAGCGTCGTTGTGGAAGGCAAAGCTATCTGTATCGATGACGACGGCCCCGGGGTTTCGCCCGACCAACGCGATTCGCTGCTGGACCGCGGGCGCCGTGGCGACCAGTACGGTCAGGGCCAAGGGCTGGGCTTGTCGATAGTCAGAGATATTATTGACAGCTATGGCGGCAAAATCACCTTTGGTGACTCCCCCCTCGGTGGCTGCCGTGTAGCGATCAGCCTCGATTGAGGGCTGCGTTCCAAGCCCCCATTACTCAGCTCCGCTAAAACCGAAAGGCACTCGCTACAACTATAACGGCACCCCGAGAGGAAGCATCGCTACTTCGTTACCTCACGCAATAACTCAGCCTAGAAAATCAGGCTCAACCGCCAGAAAAAATCCACCTCAGACTCCTCTAGTGAGTCGTCCGACATATTGCGATCATACAAGGGCGCTGCGGCGATAAAATCGCTTTTTAATACCTCGCGGTACTTGAAGCTTAAGCCCACCCCGCCATCGCCCAACGCGCGAGCGACACCCGCCTCGCCCCTTGCATTTTCGTACCATGCCTCAGCGTATTCGACAAAAACCGAGGGCTTGATTTCGACACCAGCGAATTGCAAACCCTGGGCGGTGAAGTCGAACTTTGTGTAGTGCCCCGAGTCGCCGATCAAAATACCAGGCAAATAAGCGCTAAGGCCATTACTACCACCAAGGAAAAACTGTTGTTGCAGCGGCAGTTGGCTACCATCAGCGTACTGACCACGCCATTCCAGATCCGCATTCAACCAATCCCGCAGGCCCAGCTGAAAACTTACCGAAGGCCGTAGCATAAGGAATTTACCCTGGCGACGGCCGAGTGTGACCTGGCCCTCATCCGGCACACTATCCAGAGTCCCACCCTCATTAAGTCCAACTTTGGCAAAAAGCTTTGCCGACATTTTCGCAGGCAGCGCGAAAACCCGGGACAGATGATTAAACCGTCCACCAATTTCCAGATTGGCCTGGGGTTCATCCAGAACGGTACCAAAACCCTCCAGGCTAATATTGTTGTCAATCAATTCAAGGCGTTGTGACAAGACGAAGCGGTAATGCAGGTCACTCGCCAATACCTGCTCTCCGGTCACCGCCACACTGGAATCTTTGGAATGCAGCACAGCGTTTGTACTGCCGTCATTGCCAAGATCAATACCCGCCACCCCAAGGAGATCGCAAAGCAGAGCCAGAGAACAGATTCCCCCTCCCACTTGCCCACCAGAGCCGAACTCAAAATCCCGTTCGTACTCGACATAACCGAGATCCAGCCCCCATAAACCGAGGGTTGTCGGAGCATTTGCCTTTAATTTAACGCCATCATAGTAATCGCCGCCGTTAACCTCGCCCCACTCGGTCATCGCCCGGTCATAGCTGAATGCGGCTTGCAGCCCGTTGCGAAAATCGTGTTTAAGACTCAGGTTGGCGAAATAACGCCCTACAAACCGGTTTCCAAAATTATTCGCCGACAAGGCCATCTCGGTCGCAGCCTGTGTGTTGTTGGGCTTTGGATTAAACACCAGGGTGAAGGATTCCGGTTGCGCGCCAACCTGATAACTGACGCGATAATCGACTTGCTCACGATCACTGGTCAGGTTTGCAAGTACGCGATAGCGATCAAACTCCCCACGCTCTAGATCAGTATCACCCAACAGCGGTTCAAAATAACGCCGAATCTGAGGCGGTGCTTTGAGATTATCCAAATGCCCATTAACGACGTGCACAAGCACATCATTGCCCTGCTGCGCGTAATATAGTGTCACCAATAGGTGACCCAACTGGTAATAGGCGCGGTTGAGCGCACTTACCGCCTGAGCCGGCGTTTCAACCCCGGCCAAAATTTCCTCTAACTGCCCGGGAGAAAGATAGCGATTTCCCGAAATGCGTACCCGATACTGGCCAAGCTGCGCCAACACCGACACCGCCCCACTGTTTGAGGCGTAACGCTCTAGCTGCGCAACGGCGACAGCTTGCGGGGGGATTACTGGTGGCAGATCAATTGCCATAACTCATCCTCATTTACCCAAACCCCGTGTTGTTGTCTGAATCGCTCGCAACTCTACCATTGCGCGACCGCTCCCCTCTTCCTCTCCATGCACCGCACCACCATCGTGGTCTCGCTCCCCGACAATGGCGGTGAAGCGCGTTCTCGCAAGCCCCTCCGCAACGAGGAAATCCACCACAGCCTTCGCTCTTTGCAGGCTCAGCCGGTCTTTGATTCCCGCAGAAGGAATTACCACAACCTGCACAGGAATCGCCCCGGCGCCACGCAATAGAATCGCGGCCTGCTTTAACACCGGTGCAGATGACGCTACAAGCAGAGCAGAATCGTCTGCGAAATGGACACCGTAAAGCTTAAGCGGCTGACTGATATCGAAATGACACCCTGACGGCAATACTTTTCGGCCGACGGGGGTGGCTGGGCACACATCGTTCTCATCGCAAATACCATCGCGATCACTATCAGTACAGACGTCTCCCTGCGAACTTCCAATGCGATCCCCGCTATCCAGGCCCGAACCGTGTACTTGATCGTCTGATAATTCTATCGTCAGCACCTGGGGAGTGACGGCACCGCCGTTGGTATCACTTTCAAGTAAAAATTCGATAACCGGGCTCGGAGCGGCCCCTTCAGGCAAAGTTTGCGAGGACGAATTCCCAAGCCCTTCACCGGTATCCACCGGCGCGCCGAGCAGCAGGATATCCTGACCGCTGTCAGGACTAAGCAGATCGAGTGACAAAAAATCCGAATCACCCAGGCTGTCCACCCCCAGCACTGGGGGCAAAGAAAACAGCGATTCGTCGCCGGTCAAGCCAGCGGGCAAGGTCTGGGCATAGACACCCATAGCCAAAAAATTGACTGTGATTGCAACTACGCTTAAGCGCGTTTTAAGAAACCTAATCGCCTTCACCATCTGCGCTATGTTATTACTGCACAGCCATCGCTCACAGCTTTTTCCCCGCCAGGCCTCAGTTTATCCGCTCTGAGGTATAGACTACCAGTTTTTATCTCAGTCGAGACAATCTTCGGGGCACAAAAAAGCCAGCCCGAAGGCTGGCTCACTGGAGGCTTGCACGGGACTCGCTCCCATGCAAGAAACCGTAACCGTATCAACCTACCGGCAGACCGCCTTCCGCAAGGCCAGTCAGCTGATCAATGATCGGTTGCAGTGGGTTGTCACCACCACCAGCTGCCATCAACTGGTCAATAACCGGTTGCAGAGGGTTGTCACCGCCACCGGCGCCAGTCAGCTGGTCAACAATCGATTGCAGCAAAGCAACAACTTGATCAAGTACCGGAGCAAGCGGGTTATCGCCAGCGCCACCACCAGCAGCCAGGCCAGTCAGCTGATCAATGATAGGCTGCAGGGGGTTAGCACCACCGCCACCTTCAGCCAGAGACGTCAGCTGATCAATGATGGGTTGAAGTGGGTTTGAGCCGCCGCCATCAGCCAGGGCAGTCAGTTGATCAATAATCGGTTGCAGGGGGTTATCTGCACCGCCGCCATCGGCCAGACCAGTCAGCTGGTCAATAATCGGTTGCAGGGGGTTTGAACCACCGCCATCAGCCAAAGCAGTCAGCTGATCGATAATGGGTTGCAGTGGGTTGCCACCGCTGCCGCCTTCGGCAAGGCCAGTCAACTGGTCAATCACGGGCTGCAGTGGGTTGTCGCCACCGCCAGCGCCGGTCAGCTGGTCCACAATGGATTGAACCAGAGCAACGACCTGATCAAGTACAGGCGCAAGCGGATTGTCACCACCACCGCCAGCTGTCAGTTGGTCAATAATGGGTTGCAGGGGATTACCACCTGCACCGCCGCCATCGGCCAGCGCAGTCAGTTGATCAATAATGGGTTGCAGTGGGTTGTCGCCGCCGCCTGCACCGCCTTCAGCCAGACCAGTCAACTGGTCGATAATCGGCTGCAGTGGGTTATCACCGCCTGCACCACCGCCTTCGGCCAGCGCGGTCAGCTGATCAATAATCGGCTGCAGCGGGTTGCCACCGCCTGCACCGCCACCCGCTGCATCAGCCAAAGGAGCAAGAACCGCGTCCAGAGGGGTACCAGTCGGGCCGTCGGAAGAACCGCCGCCACCGCCCATCTCACCGCCGGTCAAAGCGGCCAACAGTTGGTCTACGATACCTTCCAGTGGTTCTTTGAGGGGGTTGTTTTCAGCGATAGGCCCTGCAATCTGTGCAATCACAGGTGCCAGCGGATCGTCCTGAAGCAGGCCGTAAACCAGGTTGCTATAGAGGTCATTAACTGTAGTTTCAACAGCATAGACAACTTCGATTACCTCAGTGCCAACGTCTGAAGGCGAAAGCACCAGAGTGTCAACAACGTCGGTGACTTGGTCGGTCACGCCGTCGTAGCCCGCCAGATCGTTGGTCAGCTCGTCAACCGTGTTGGTGATCAACAGCAGCTGTTCGGGGCTGAAAGAACCACCGCCACCGGCCATCAGTTGGTCGAGTACTGGTTGCAGCGGATTGCCACCGCCACCTGCGCCTGCCGCCAGCTGGTCAAGAATGGGCTGGAGCGGGTTGTCACCCATGCCATCCAGACCAGGCAGACCGGCACCGCTGCCGCCACCCAGGGCGTCATCGAGCATCAACAGCGGAGTGCCCAGGGCTTCCAGAGGCGTTCCGGCCAGTGCGTCAACAATGGGTTCAACTACCGGTGCCAGGGGGCCGGCAACAGCCACAGACGACGCAGAAGCGATCGCCGCAGCCAGTAATTTCATTTTGATTCGAGTTTTCACAGCATGTCCTCCAGACAATTCAATTTGTTATCTGTCCGGTTTTTCCGGATCTGATCGTTATCGTTTTCTCCAAGCCCCCGATCATACGCATTTCTACGTATTGCGGAAAGTGAATGCTATCACAAATTCACAGGATGTCTAACCGATTTTGCATAGCCGCGACAAGTAAATTGACAGTGTTGACACTTCCCCCTTCTGCCGGGGCTATTTCACCCCTGCCACCTCCGGGGTCACATACACTGAAAACCACCCAAAACCTAGGTGATTTCGACACTCTGATAGTGACCCCAAACACGAATTGAGGCTTGTCATTGCCCCTCCCATCGCCTAGCCTGTGAGAACGCATTATTGAAGCTAATCAAGGCGGTAGACGCCTTTCCTGCGCGCTGTACTGGCCGGACTTTGGCCCCCTAGAGGACAATAAGAACTCATGGCTAACCTATTCAGTTACCTGGACCTGATGGTGAAGAAAAATGCCTCGGACCTGTTCTTTAGCGCCGAGGCCCCCGCCACCATCAAAATTGAAGGCACGAGCCAGGCGATAGGTGATACGCGACTCAGCCCTCAGCAGGTCAAGGAAATGGCCTACTCCATGCTGAGCGATGAGCAAAAGAAGACCTTTGAGCAAGAGATGGAGCTTAACTTTGCGGTTACCGTCCAGAAAATAGGTCGATTCCGCTTCAATCTGTACCGCCAACGTGGCGAGATCGCCATGGTTATTCGCTATATCAAAAACGTCATCCCGACCTTGGACGCGCTGAATCTCCCGGAGAAACTCAAGGATCTGGTACTGGAAAAGCGCGGCTTGGTTTTGGTGGTCGGGGCTGCAGGCTCGGGGAAATCGACCACCCTGGCGTCGATGATCGACTACCGCAACACCACAACGACCGGGCACATCCTGTGTATCGAAGACCCGATGGAGTTTATCCACTCCCACAAGAAGTCGGTGGTCGACCAGCGGGAAGTCGGGCTGGATACGCTGAATTTTTCGACGGCGCTGCGCAATGCCATGCGTGAGGCCCCCGATGTGATACTGATTGGCGAGATACGCGACCAGGAAACCATGAAGCACGCCGTTACCTATGCGGAAACCGGGCACTTGTGTCTGGCCACCCTTCACGCCAACAATGCCAATCAGGCGCTGGACCGGATCATTAACTTCTTCCCCAATGACGCCCATCATCAGCTATTTGTCGATCTATCGCTGAATTTGAGAGCCGTGGTCGGAATGCGACTCATCCCTGGCCTGGATGGCAAACGCGTCCCGGCGGTGGAGCTTTTGCTTAAATCACCCTACATCTCAGACCTGATCGAAAAAGGGGATATCGACGGTCTGAAAGATGTTATGGATCACAGCACTGACGTAGGCATGCAAACCTTTGATCAAGCTCTGTACAAGCTCTATGAAGACGGCAAGATTAGTAAGGACGTCGCGCTGAACAACGCCGACTCCGCGAATAACCTGATGCTAAAAATGCGGCTGGAAGGCGAGATTAACGAGCGGGACCTCGAGCTCAAAGAATGATCACCCCCTCCGCCCCTGTTCAAGTTATTAGCGCAACTACATCCATGCCAAGGCCGAGCTAACCGTGTGTGGCCGTCTAAATTTTCGCCCCAGCCACCAGCTTCGCCTTGAATTGGAAAAGCTGGGGCTCGATCTTCCGGAGAACATGACGGAAGCACCCCCACGCTGGAATATTGCCCCCACTGAAGCCATACAGGTCTTATGTGATATTGACGGCAGGCGCGTCTGGCCCCCTATGCGTTGGTGGCTTCACCCCCACTGGTCACGTGAAGAGCCCAATCAGAAGTTTGCCATGTTTAATGCGCGGGCAGAAAATCTGGCGACCAGCCGCGCCTTCAAGGGCCCCTTTCAGTACCGACGGGGAATTGTCCTGGCCGACTCCTTTATTGAGTGGCACCGCCGCCCTGAAGGAAAAGTCCCCTACCTGTTTCGACGGCTGGATGGCGGCCCCTTGCTGCTGGCCGCGGTGTGGGATGAGTGGCGAGAGGAATTTCTGTCCTGCGCCGTGGTTACTCAGGCCGCCGATACAGCATTTTCCGAATATCACGGCCGCATGCCCATTATACTGACTATCGACCAAGCCCGGCGCTGGCTGGATAGCCGGGAAAATCCCCGACAATTACTCAAAGACGTGCTTGGCCAGCGCCCGCCGCTGCAGGCCGTGGCAGTGGATTCAGCAATCAATAATGCCAGAAACAAAATAGCGGCATCACCGTGCAGCGAACCGCATTCGCTCTAAGCCCTTATCCTGCCTTGCGGTATAAGGCGGCAATAAGGTCAGCTTCCGACGCGGAGATCCCACACTGCTGAGCAAGCTCATCGGCGCTGATACCCTGATCAACCAGGCTGATTGCCTGACGGTAAAACTGCTTGTCGCGCTTATTAGTATTCTGCACCTGCTGGCGATTTCCAAGCATCTCGATATATTCTTCCAAGGCTAATATCCGCTCCCCTAGCAAGCCCATTGCGGTATTCTGCCGATCAATATGCAGTCTCAATTCAGCGAGTTCGTCGTCTCTGGAAAGGCCTTTCGGCTTACTCTTGTTAACCGCCCGCAGGGTTTGCGCTGCCGCCTTCTGGGATTTGCCGCCCGTTCGACGCAGCGCAATCAATAGCAGACCAACGCCGCTCAGGGTGAGCACCAAGCCCAACCAGGCGTTGGGGTTCTGGTAATTAATCCAGTCAAGCATTTGTGACCATTCCAGTGAATATTCCATCGCGCCACCTAAAGCATCGTTATATCTTCTGGCGGCTTACGCCGCCACCCAATCTCTCAGCCGCCCTTTCAGCCGCACAATAGCCTGACTGTGAATCTGGCATACCCGAGACTCACTGACCTCGAGCACCTCGCCGATTTCCTTCAAGTTCAGACCATTGTCGTAATAAAGCGACATAACCATTTTCTCCCGCTCGGGAAGGCTGTCGATCTGCTCCGCAAGCGCAGATTGAAAGCCGGCCTCCATCACCTCTTCCGCGGGCGAGTGAGCCTCGTCGTCACTGACATCGATGGTCTCGCCCTCTTCGTCACCAAAGTGATCAAGGCTGAACAGTCGCACCGAACTCGTGTCCTTCAAAAGCTCGTGGTATTCATCCAGTGAAATCCCCATCTCCCGAGCGATCTCGTTGGCCTGGGCTTCGCGACCGAGTCTTGACTCGATCCGCCGCACCGCCTCGGACATATCCCGCAACTGTTTACTGACCGATCGCGGCGCCCAACCGTCCTGACGGAGTTGGTCGATCATCGCACCGCGAATCCGGATCGAGGCAAAGGTCTCAAAACTCGCCCCCTTCCCTGCCTGGTAATTGCCGCCGGCTTCCAGCAGGCCGATCATGCCGGCCTGAATCAGATCGTCAACATCGACACTCGAGGGCAAGCGGGTCGCGAGATGGTATGCAATACGTTTTACGAGTCCGGCATGGTGGGTAACC
>JBFEVY010000002.1:0-43335 GCA_041546665.1 Spongiibacteraceae bacterium
AGTCCGTCGCTGGGTATCGACGCCGCCTACGTAGGTGACCCGAAAGAAGTCGGCGCCAGGCTGACCTACAAGTTCTAAGCGCCGCCGTTAGCGGAGCATGCTCTTGCGCAGAAATGCCAGCATCTCCGCGTAGCGGGTATCGGTGTCGTAGTCGGCGTTGTGCAGGCGATTCAGAGTAATGGCATTGAACATGCCCACGGTCATTTCCGCGCAGAATACCGGGCTCAAACCCGCCTGTAAGGAAGCGGCATTGCGCTCGAACAGTTTAAGGAAAACGCTATTGATAAAAGCGAGCTGGCCGGCTCCCTCGCTGAGGTTGCCGCCCATCGCACCCACCGAGTAAGCGATCAGTTCCCGCTCCAGACCGCCGCTGTCGTGGTCCCGGCTCGCAAAGGTATCAAATATCATTTCCAACTGATCGCCAAACGCCTTGCCACTGTTCATCGCCTCGTCGACCAGCGCCTCGGTACGCTGTAACAGCTCACTGTGCAGAATATCGAACAGCAAATCGTTTTTGGTGGCGTAATAGTTGTAGAAGGTTTTTTTGGCGATGTCGACGCAGTCACAGATCGCGTCGATGGTTACGCCCTCCACGCCGTAGCGCTCAATTAAATGTACGGTCTCCCGACAGATGCTTTCGCGTACCGCTTTTTTCTTGCGTTCCCGACGACCAAGCTGGGTAGCTGGCACTGCACTTTCTCCGTAGGCGGTCAAAACAGTAATAGTATCCTAAGGTCGGGCCTTACCCAACGGCGAGGGACATTTGCCTCGCCGCCGTGCGTCGCGACCACCACGCTACAGTACGTTCGGCGCGCTGGGCGTAATGCCATTCAAGATCCCCTCGACCCGGGCCTTAAAGGCCGCGCGAGATTTTTCCGACATGGGGGTTATCCAGAATTTTTCATCGCGAATTCCCTGCAACGCAAACTCCGCCACTTCTTCCGGCTCGGTTGTTTTCAGCTCCATGTCATACTGAGCCATGATTCGCTTCATATCGTCTACAGAATGAATACCGGAATCCGGCTTGTCGGGGTTGCCCGGTAAGTCTTCTGGGCGGTTGCGCTCGGAGTTAAAGATGCCGGTATTCACCACATTCGGCCCCGGAAACAGCGCATTAATTTTTACCAGCGACTGCTGGGCCTGCATCTGGAAATGCAGGTTTTCAGTGATCGCCTGCACCGCCGCCTTACTGGCGGTATAAATGGGCGTATCGGGCAACATCAGAAACGCGCCGTTACCCGATCCGGTCACCACAAAGTGGGCTTCCTGATTCTGCGCCACCAGTTTGGGCATAAAGGCGTTAATGGTGTGAATCAGCCCCCAGGTATTAACCCTGAATCCCCATTCCCAATCATTGGGCTCATAGTCCCACATATTCCCCGCTTCACCGGTGCCGACACCTGCATTGGCAAAAACCAGATGAATCTCACCGAAGCGGTCCATCACTGCGTCGGCCAGGGCGTTCATTGAAGCCTGATCAGTGACGTCGGCGCGCAGGCCCATGCAATCACAACCTTGCTCAGCCAACTCGGATACCGTCCGATCCAGCGCATTGGCCTCGATATCAGCAATGGCAACCTTGGCGCCCTGCCCGGCCAGCAGACGGGCCAGGGCCCGGCCTACACCGCTGGCACCACCGGTGATCACCGCAACTTTATTATTGAAATCCTGCATGACGATTCTCCAGATTATTGTTATCGAAAGGGGGGGCGCTGCGTACGCCAACCACCCACAAAAAGTCACTTGAGAATAAAAGTATACCGTAGTATATTTTTTTGCAATCAGTTTAGGCTCACGCCAATAACAATAAAATTCCCCTGAGGAGCACACCATGCTGCAGGACACAACGGCCCCCGGCGCCGAGGCATCTGACACCGGCGCTCTGCCGCCCATTGAAAACCTGTTCAACCCCAACTCCATGGAATACGCCCTGGACCCCGGCCCCCAGTGCATTGCCCTGGCAGAGCGCGGCCGCCTGGTTTGGTATGCACCCTGGATGTGCTGGATCATGACCCGCATGCCCGACATCATGGACTGCTGGAAGCAGGAGTACCTGTCTTCTGATTTTTACGACTGGGAATTCGCGCCACCGCGCCCAACCGAGGAAAACTGGAGCAATTTTGAAAAGGCCCTGGTGGGGCACAGCCTGCTGGCCGACCCAACCCACCACCGACTGATCCGCAAGATCACCTCGCCCGCCTTCTCCCGCAATGTGGTGGACAATATCAATGCGGCCATTGAGCCGGACATCATCAAACTGTTTGAAGAACTCGGCGAACCAGAAGAGTTCGACTACATCGAACAGGTCGCCCGGCACATTCCCTTTATCTCGATTACCCGCATGGTCGGTATACCGGAAAAATACTGGCCGCAAATTAAACAAGTCGTGCTGACCTTTACCGAAACCTGGAACCCGACGATCTCAGAAGAACGCCGTCAGAAAGCCCAGGAAGACAGCAATCGCGCCATTGATATTTTGCAGGAGGTGATCGCCGAGCGCCGCCAAACGCCCCAGCAGGGCGACTTCCTCAGCGCCCTGTTGAAAATAGAGGCGGAAAACGACAACTTCGACGAATGGGATATTATCACCCTGATTCTGGCGCTGATTGGCGCCGGCGCGGACACCACCCTGGTTGCCCAGCAGTGGTCCGCCTACGCCCTGCTGTCAAACCGCGACCAAATTCCATTGGCGCTGGAGTCTGCCGATGCCTTCAGTAACGCTTTCAGCGAGATTATGCGCTGGGCCGCCAACTCCAAAATGGGCTTCGCCCGCTACGTTCCAGAAGACCGGGAACTATTGGGTCAGCAGGTTAAAAAAGGCCAGATGGTTTTGATGATGCCTCACCTCAAAGACCACGATCCGGCGTTTTTCAGCGAGCCGAATAAACTCGACGTGCGGCGCAGCTTCGACCCCGACGTATTATTTGGCTACGGCCCGCGCTTTTGCATCGGCGCCGCATTGGCCAAGCAACAACTCTTTCTGACAATGAAGGAGTTGTTTCGACGTTTCCCCAATGCGACCCTGGCCGAAGAGCCCGAGCGGGATTTAGAGGATCACAATTCAATTACCTTTAAACACCTGAAAGTGCGCACCGGAGTCTAAGCCCGCATCATCCACCAGGCCGGCAAGCGCCGGTCTGGCAATAACCCTCCTCGCGTCACCGCTGACCCACCAACCTCGCATGGCCCACCGGGCACAAATCCTGCAAATCATTTGCATATTTTTTGAATCGACACCGGTATACACTGCCATGCAAAGCTTAATGTCCCTTTTCCGCGGACTTTTTCAGCGTAACCTCGCCCTTATCGCCCTGTATTTGTGCATCATTAGCGCAAGCAGCGCCGCCCCGCTCGGCCTGCCGCCCCTCCACATTCCCGATGACAACCCCCAGACACCGGAAAAAATCGCCCTGGGCAAAGTCCTGTTTGATGACGCCCGCTTCAGCAGCACCGGGGAAGTGGCCTGCAAAACCTGCCACCTCGGCGGTATCGCCTTTCACGACGGGCGACCGGTCCCCAGAGGGGTCAAAATGGTCAAGGGAACACGCAACGCCCCAACGGTGATCAATACCGCCTACATGAAAACCCTGTTCTGGGACGGCCGCTCCGACTCGCTGGAGGACCAGGCTAGTCAGCCCCTATTCAACCCGGTTGAGCACGGCCTTAGCAGCGACGACGATGTGCTGAAGGTAATTCGCAATGACCCTAATTACATTGCCATGTTTAAAGCCGCTTTTGATGTTGACCAGCAAGCCATTGCGGTCAGCCACTTTTCCAGGGCGATTGCCAGCTATGAGCGCACCCTTATCTCCGGCGATTCACCCTTTGATCGCTGGTATTTTGGTGGTGAGGAAAACGCCCTGAGCACACAAGAAAAACGCGGATTTGAAGTGTTTACCGGAGTGGGAAATTGCGCAAGCTGCCACACCATTGCCGATTCCTACGCATTGTTCACTGATCAGAAATTTCACAACGTTAACGTCAATTTTGAGGTACTCGGGCGCCAGGCTCCCAAGGTCGCCGAGACCTTCCTGGCGATTCAGGGCGGCAACCTCGATCATGAGGTTTTGACTGATCAACAGATTTCAGAATTAGGGCGTTTTACGGTAACCCAACGCCGCGAAGACATTGGCGCCTTCATCACCCCCGGGCTCAGAAATATCGCCCGCACCTCACCCTATATGCACGATGGCAGCCTGAATACCCTTGAAAAGGTAGTGCGTTTCTTCAACTATGGCGGTCATATGAAGATAATCACAAAAACGAATAACCCCTATCTCTCTCCCCTGGTTAAACCGCTTAATCTCAGTGCTCAACAACAACTGGATTTGATCGCCTTTCTGGAGTCTCTGACCAGCCCGGAGTACGAAGTCAGTCGTTAACGCCGCTTTCCTCTCCGCATACTGCGACGTAATTCCGCATAGGCTATAGTAGCAACGCAATACGGAGCCCAAGCCAACACAGGGAACCTTTCCTTGGGGCTCGACTCAGTAACAGGAATAAACGGCAGCGCAAAGATGCGCCCAATGCCGCCATGCACTATGGACATGCACTAAGGAGAGGGATCATGAATAAAACCGGTCAAGGCGGTATCGCCCTATTGGGGCTCTGCGTGCTGCTCGGTCTTGGGCTGCTCGGTTACCAATTGGCAGGAGCCGCACTGGCAGTAAAAAATCTCGAACGCACCGTCACGGTAAAGGGCTTGTCAGAACAGGAGGTGGCGGCAACGGTAGCCACCTGGCCAGTCTCATTTCAGCTTGCCGACAACAATCTCGATGCGCTGTTTGCCCGCATCGACACCAATACCCAAATCATTATCGATTTTCTCGCCGAATACGGTATCAGCGGTGATGAAGTGACACTGTCTGCCCCGGAGGTTACCGACCTTTTCGCCCAACAGTGGGGCAATAAACAGAATATCACCTTCCGCTATACTGCCAACGCCTCGGTGACCGTGTATTCAAAGAATATTGACGCGGTGAGAAAAGCGATGGCAAATCTGGTTGCACTCGGCAAAAAGGGCATTGTGATCAGTCGCACCAATATGCACGAACAACAGTTTCTGTTTACTGAACTGAGTGCCCTCAAGCCAACGATGATTGAAGACGCCACTAAAAATGCCCGCGCGGTAGCGGAAAAGTTTGCCCAGGATTCCAACAGCAAATTGGGCAAAATCAAATCCGCCCGCCAGGGTCAGTTTTCAATTACCGATCGCGACAGTACGACACCACATATCAAAAAGGTCCGCGTGGTCACCACTGTGGAATACTACCTGTCTGACTAATCGCAGACCCGGTGAGGGCCAGTCAACACCGCCCGCCCTCACCGTCTCCAGCAGCAATGCTGCATTCGCTACAACATAAAGCTGATCGTCAAACCGATATTGTCGCCATTAATATCTTCAACGTCGTCAGCGGTATAATCGATCGAAGTAAACCTGACGCCGGCAAAGACCTGATCCGAAAACTTATATTCGTACTGAACGACAAAACCAAGGGCATCATCAAATTTCTGAGTTAATTTACCGGTTTCATCAAAGTCCATTTCCAATTCTGGAGACAGGTGCAGCGTCGCACCTGCGCCAATACGGTGGCGATCAAAATTGCCAAACGCCAGCAGTTCGATAGGAAGCCGGTCAAAGCTTGCGTCACCGTTTTTTGCTGTAATGGAGTCGAAGAAATAGTTCGCCGTCAGCTGCACAGACAGTGGACCAGACGAAGGCGTGAACAACACGCCGCCGCCAAACAGTAACAGGCCGCCGGCTTTAATTTTTTCACTGTCGGCATTGCGAAATCTGACTTTCAGCAGGTCATCGCCGCCATCGCTAACGGCAGCATTAAGTACAAATCGAAAGGGGGAGGTGCTTTGGCTAGATGGCGTTCCAGCGGGGGCAGATTCCTGAGCAAAGGCGCTAGCCGCAAAAAAGCTGGTTATGAGCAGGCTATAACGAAACAGACGCATTGATTTCTCCTTGAAAATATAATGTCATTCCCTCTGAAAAGCGGATTATACATCCAAGCCTGACAAAGGGCTGAAAAATAGCAGGCCCAAAAATTGGCCGTGGCGTATCCGCCCGCCAAATGTTATCTTCGAACACATTAAGCGCCAGATAAAAACAGCAACCCGAATTGGCTTGTACCGCCTATGAAAAACTTCAGCTTTAACACCTGCCGCAGCATCATCAATGAAACCGGCGGCGCACATCGCCTCGGCGATATCTGCCGGCAACAGGGCATGATCCGGCCGCTGGTCATTACCGACCCCGGTATCAAGCGGCTCGGCCTGCTTGAAGTGCTGGGCACGGCCCTGACCAACGCGGAGCTGCCGGTACACTGTTACAGCGAGGTTGTCGCCGACCCGCCGGAAGCCATTGTTCTTGAGGCTCTGGAAATGGCCAGGGAAATCAAAGCAGACGGGATTATCGGCTTCGGCGGCGGCTCGTCGATGGACACCGCCAAGCTGGTCGCCCTGCTGGCGGGCTCGGGTGAGCGCCTGGAGGATGTCTACGGGGTTGACCAGGCCAAGGGCCAGCGCTTGCCGTTGATCCTGGTACCCACCACCGCGGGCACTGGCTCCGAAGTCACTGCGGTGGCCATCGTCACGACCGGCGCCACGACTAAAATGGGAGTAGTAGCGCCCCAGCTTTATGCCGATATCGCCCTGCTGGATGCGGAGCTTACCCTCGGCCTGCCGCCGCGGATTACCGCAATGACTGGCATTGATGCCATGGTTCACGCCATTGAGGCCTACACCAGTATCCACAAGAAAAACCTGATCTCGGACATGCTCGCCAAGCAGGCCCTGCAGCTGCTCAGCAAAAACATCGTGACCGCCTGCCAACATGGCGACGACATTTACGCCCGCCAGTCCATGCTGCTGGGCGCGTGTCTGGCCGGGCAGGCCTTCGCCAATGCCCCTGTCGCTGCGGTGCACGCTCTGGCCTACCCCCTCGGCGGCCACTACCATATCCCCCACGGCCTGAGTAATTCCCTGGTGCTACCCGCCGTGCTGCGTTACAACGCCGGTCACGCCCGCAGCGCTTACGCGGAACTGGCAGAGACCGTGCTCGATGCCGAAAGCCTGAGCAGCGACGCAACCGCCCGCTGCGAGCAGTTTATTGACTATATTGAAAAGCTGATCCAGGTACTTGAGCTGCCCAGCCACCTGTCGCAACTCGATATCAGCGAGAGCGATTTGCCGATGCTTGCCCGCGACGCCATGTTGCAGCAGCGCTTGCTGGTGAATAACCCGCGACCGGTATCGGAGCAGGACGCCCTGGCGATCTACCAGGCCAGTTATTAACAAAAGCAGGAACAAGCAATGCCAGCGCACACCGAGCCAGAATTACTTAATCGCAGCGACTACTTCTGGTTTCAGGACATCACCACCCGCTGGATGGACAACGATATCTACGGCCACGTTAACAACGTAAATTACTATTCCTACTTCGACACCGTCGCCAATAGCTTTCTTATTCAAGAATGCGGGCTGGACATTCACGCGGGCCAGCATATTGCCTATATCGTTCACAGCGAGTGTTTTTACAAAAAACCGGTGGTGTTTCCCGAACAGCTCGAGGGCGGCCTGCGGGTCAATCGCCTGGGCAATAGTTCAGTGCAATACGGGCTGGCCATTTTCCGCAAAGGTGAACCGGACGCTTGCGCCTACGGCAATTTCACCCATGTTTTTGTCGACCGCGACAGCGAGCGGCCAGCGACCATTCCCGACGCCATTCGCGTCAAACTTCAAACCCTGACCGCAACGTGACACGCCAACCACCACTCAGCCTGGCGCTGTTGCCTCTGCTGCTCGTGATTGTTCTGCTGGGGGCGAATGTTGCCCTGTTTGGCGATGCCGGAATAGAAGGCCCCAACCAACTCGCACTGCTTCTGGCCGGTGCCCTGGCCGCAGTAATTGGCCTGCTGCAGGGCAAAGCCTGGCACCAGCTTCAGGAAGGCATGCTAAAGGTGATCCACGTGGTGATCGTGCCGATCCTGATGCTGTTGTTGATTGGCGCTTTGTCCAGCACCTGGACGGTCAGCGGCATTGTACCGACCCTGATTTACTACGGCCTGAAACTCGCCGACCCGGCATGGTTTTATGCCGGCACCGCCGTGGTCTGCGCGATTGTTTCCACCGCCGCGGGCAGTTCCTGGACCACCGCCGCCACCATCGGGGTCGCCATGATGGCCACCGGCAGCGGCCTGGGCATGAGCCCAGAGGTCACCGCCGGAGCAGTCATTTCCGGCGCCTATTTTGGCGACAAACTGTCCCCCCTTTCTGACACCACCAACCTCGCCTCAGGGGTCAGCGGTGTCGAGCTGTTCAGCCATGTTCGCTATATGGCCTTGACTACCCTGCCGTCATTTCTGATCGCGCTGGCCCTGTTTCTCGCTATTGGCCTGCGCCACAGCAGCTCGGGGGATATTCCTGAATCAAGCGCCATCCTCAATGCCCTGCGCGACACCCTGCACCTGTCCGGCTGGCTATTACTGGCGCCTCTGGCGGTGGTTATTCTGATCGTGGCGCGGGTGCCGGCGCTGCCGGTCATGTTCCTCGCTACCCTGATGGGCTCAGTGTTCTCGCTGCTGTTTCAAACTGAGCTTGTCTACCAAATCGGCGGCTCATCAGACTGGCAGGGGCTCTACCGTGGCTTGGTCAACCCTATTGTTGGCAGCACTGAAATCCAGACCGGCAATGCCTTCAGTGACAAACTATTATCCAAGGGCGGAATGGCCGGCATGCTGAACACCATCTGGCTAATTCTAACAGCCGTGGTGTTTGGCGGATTAATGGAAGCAAGCGGCCTGCTCGGACGCATTACCGACAGCCTGAAATCGCTTGCCAGGGGCCGAACCTCACTGGTCGCCACCACGGCGGGTAGCTGCGGCATTCTCAACCTCACCACAGCAGAACAATACCTGACACTGCTGATCGGCGGACGCATGTACGCGGGAATGTATGAGGAACAGGGACTGGACCGGCGCAACCTCAGCCGAACCCTGGAAGACGCCGGCACCGTGACCTCTGTGCTGGTGCCCTGGAATACCTGCGGCGCCTACCACGCGGTGATTCTCAACGTGGCCACCTTGAGCTATCTGCCGTTTTGCTTTTTTAACCTGATCAGCCCTGCGATGACAATTCTTTTTATGCGCTTGAATCTCCGCATAGAAGAGCACAACCCAAGCGGCGCAGCAAATTAACCCGGCCTACAGCTCAGCAGAGCGCACCAACAATTGGTAATAAATCCCCACCGCTTGAACATAACTGGCAACCGACACACGCTCGTCGGTACCGTGAATCCCCTTTAATTCCCGTGGCGTAATTTCAACGCCGGCAAAGCGGTAGCTGTTTTCTGCAACTGCTTCAAAATGCCGGGCATCGGTGGCCGCAACCACTAAGCGAGGCGTCACCAGCACGTCGGGATCAATTTGCTTGATCACTTCGCTCAACACTTTAAAACCTGCAGAGTCCGAAGCCGCCAGCGCAGAAGGCTCGCTGCCAAAACCGTAGTCCTCTATTTTTACCCGCTCATCGTCAATCACCCGCGCCACATAGTCGCGCACGCTGGCAATGCTCTCGCCGGGCATAATGCGAAAATTGACCACCGCCCAGGCTTCTATCGGCAAGACATTATCCTTCACGCTACCCTGCATCATGGTCACTGCAGTGGTGGTGCGCATCCCCGCATTGGTGGTCGGCATATCCGCCAGAATCGATTTCAGAACCGGTGAAAACAGCCAGCTATTGGCAAACAACAGCCGCTGGATAAAGGGCTGGTCGTCGCCGAGATAACGGAAAAAATCGATGGTGGGGTTCAAATCGGCAGGAAAAGGATTGTCCTCAAGGCGCGCCACTGCCCGCCCGACAATACCCGCGGCAGTGTTACGGGGCGGCATAGAGGCGTGCCCGCCATCCCCCGTCACACTGAGTTTCAAACTGACATAGCCTTTTTCACCCGGCCCCAGCAGTGCCACGCGTTTGTCGACGCCGGGAATCAGATCCTTGGAGATCACGCCCCCTTCATCCAGCAGAAATGCCAGCCGCTCGCCGCGCTCAGCCAGCAGAGCGGCGATCGCCTTCGCACCCGTACCACCAACCTCTTCATCGTGACCAAAGGCCAGATAAATGGTCCGCGGCGGGACAAAACCCTCCTTGAGTAAGCGCTCCACGGCCTCAAGAATCCCGATGACGCTGGCTTTGTCATCAACGGCGCCGCGCCCCCAGATATAACCATCGGCCACCGTGCCGGCGAAGGGTGGGTATGTCCATTGGGCTTCGGTACCTGGGATCACCGGAACAACGTCCTGATGCGCCAACAGCAGGATAGGCTTTTGCATGTCGTCACTGCCCTGCCAGCGAAACAGTAGCGCCTCACCCTTCACCGCCTGATGGGGAATTCGCGCAAACACATTGGGAAAGCGTTGCTTCAGGTAAGCGTGAAAATCCACGAAGGTTTGGCGATCAACCCGGGATTCATCAATATTCGATATGGTCGCAAAACGTAGCGCCCCCGCCAGCCCCTCGGCCAGCTCATCGGCATCCCAACTTACGCTTGCTGCCGCTGGCGGCACGTCGATCTCCGGCGCCTTAAAAGCCTGCGTCCGCCATAGCAGTACCGCGACCAGAGTAAGTAACGCAACTAAAAAAACCTTTTTCTTCATTACCCAATATCCTGTCCGGCTTACATTTTGTAACTGAACTCGATACCCATTTCACGAGGTGTACCCGGCACTCTATTGGCCACACCGATAACGCTGGTCACCGCAATACCACCAACAAAATAAGGGTCGTCCTTGAGATTATTCACATAGGCAGAAATGCCCATCTGCTCATTGAGCTCCCAGTTTAGCCGGGCATTAAACAACTCGTACTGACCAATGGTTGAGCTGGCGTACTGGCTACTGAGATAGTCGGTACCAATGAAAATTTCATCGGAATAGTAGTACTGCAGCTGCGGCGTGAGACGACCAGCGGGCGTATACCAGTCGTATTGAACCACTACTCCGCGCACATTCTGTGGCACCTGGGGAAAGGCTTCATTGCTGCGGTCAACAATGGCAAAACCATCCGCAGTATTGGTTCCCAAATCGTATTCCACAAAATCCCCATCGGTGTAACCGGCGTTGGCGGTAATCATCAACTCACCAAACAGGGCTGTCAGCTCAAACTCAAAACCCTCTACCACAGCCTCACCCGCATTGCCCGTAAATTGCACTACTTCGGTTTGGGTACTGCCGCGCTCGTAGAGTGCCACCTGAAGGTCCGTGTAGTCCATCTGATACACCGCAAAGTTAAAACGCAGGTGCTGATCCAGAGCATCCAGCTTAAAGCCGATTTCCTTGTTTAACACCAGCTCGGGCTCAAACTGCTGAATACTGGACTCGCTCTGGGTATTGCGCACATCCAGGCCACCCGATTTGAAACCTTTGCTCACGGTGGCGTAGGCAATAAAGCTGTTCAGCCCCATGCTCTCCAGCATCTCATCGGTGGCCAGAAAATTTACCGTGAAGTTAGGTGTCGTTTCAGAAAAGCTGGCGTCACCGCGAAGTGGTGTACCGAAAATAAGCGGCACTTCCGGCGCAACGTAGGCAAGATATTGAGCCTGAGTTACCGGAGAATAGATACCATCCTGCACATGGGTCACGGGCAGCAGAATGGCCGGCGAGCTGCCAATCTGGGCGTTGAGCCGGTTCGCATACTCATCGTAGTCCGGGGTGATCAGGGTATGTACCAGACTGCGATCCTCTTCGGTGTAGCGCGCGCCCAGCGTTAATTGCAACCAGTCCAGCGCGTCCCAGGTCGCCTGGGCAAATATCGCCCGGGTCTCGTTTTTATAGTCTGCCAACAAGGCCGTGTTGGCCTGCACCGGCAACACCACATTATTGGGAAGCGAAATCGGCAGCCCCAGGTCAATGGCCGCGCCCGGCCCCACCGCTACCAGGCCATTGTCACCGACATCAGTGCCGTCCAGGGTATTGTCCAGTTGCTCCTCGGCGAAAAACAGACCGAAGGTATAGTTAAGCCGATCATCCCAGGCGAGGCCGTTAAACTTTATTTCCTGACTGAACTGTTCCCGCTTGGCTTTTGGCGCACTCAGCCCCGCCCCCGCCAATACCTGATTTCCCGAATCCGGCCCGACCTGCACACTGTGTATCGCGGTACCGTCGGAGTCGCCACTGATGCGGATATTGTCCTGCATCGCATAACTGGTGATGTTCTCGACATCCATTCCCCACAGCGGAAAGCGCAACGACAGCGCCAGCATATGATTGTCGATGGCGTACACGGCATCTTCGCCGTTCTGACTGACCTCAAAATTCTCCGCCAGTGCCGAGCTGGCGTCGCAGGCCTCTTCAAGCGTCTGGCCATTGGCATCGCGATAGATACCCTGAGTCAGAATCGCAGCACTGTTCTGGAAGGCGCAGTTGTAGGGGGAACCGCGCTCATCAATTCGGCTGAGAAAGCCAAATACATCCACTTCCACCTCTTCCGTGGCATACCAGATTACCCGCGATGACAGCGCCATGCGATCCTGATCAAAGAGAGCATTGCCCGCCGCCACGTTGTCGATGGAACCATCACTGCGTTTGAAATTCGCCGCGACCCGGGTCGCCAGAGACTCGCCCAAGGGTAGATTGGCATCCACCTTCAGATCCTTGCGCCCAAAGCTGCCGCCCGCCACCTTGGTACCCAGCTCAAAGGCCTCTGGGTCCGGCTTTTTGGAATCCACCAGAATGGCGCCGCCGATATTGTTCTTGCCGAATAGCGTACCCTGTGGGCCGCGCAGCACCTGGATATTGGCGACATCTACCGCGTCCAGCAATTGGGCGTCGGAACGGGGCACATACACCCCGTTCAAATACATGCCCACTCCGGGGTCGAGCCCCGGACTCCCCGAGCGCTGACCAATACCGCGAATAAAGATGGCCGGCGCCTTGTAGTTAGTCTGGGAAAACTGCAGGCTTGGTGCCAGGGACTCAACGTCTTCAATATCGCTGATCCCCATCTGGTCGAGCATATCCGAACTCAGGGCCGATACCGCCAGCGGGGTATCCTGCAGGCTTTCCTCCCGTCGCCGGGCCGTAACCACCACCTCTTCGAGCATCACCGAGGTGCCGCCCTGGGCAAAAACCGGGGATGGTCCCATTGATTCCATCACCCCTACCGCGACAGCTGCCACTGCAAAAGAACGCTTGCTCATCGACCTTCCCCGCCAAAACACATTTGGCTTTCTATGTGATGTAGTAATCCCCATTATGCAGAAAGGCCAGACCAAGGTAATGGTTAATTCGGGCCATCCCACCGGCTGCTCGCGCCGCAAACTACTTCCAAAGCCCATTCCAGTTCAATCGCGCCCTCGATAAGCCTTACAAATATTAAGTAATTGTTATTTGACTATTTAGACAATCATTAATTACTATCTGCCCATGATTTCATTCATCAACGCCAATCTCGGTCAGTTTTCAAACCCTGACGCCCAGAGCCTGATTGTCCACATCATGCTGCTGACCCACTATGTCCAGAAGGAAGCGATGGATAAGCTCCTGGAGAGCAAGCGCTACACCAAGCTCAACCTGGCTTACGAGGGCTATATCTCCATATTGGCAGAGGGTGAATGCTCGCCCGGCGAAATTGCCAACCGGCTCGGCATCACCAAGCAGGCCTGCAGCAAAACCTTGAAAGAACTCGAGGGCATGCAACTGATCGACCGCCACCAGGCCGCGGAAGACGCCCGCTCTTTTAAAATCTCACTGAGTCCTGCTGGCCTGCAGCTGCTTCAGGACGGCATCGACGTCACCAACGAAATCCACCGCCAATTCGCCGAGGAGATCGGCAGCGAGCAACTTGCGCAGTTAATTGTGATATTGGAAAAGCTGTGTCGCCACTTCGGGCTCGGGCAGGTGCCATTTAGAGCGCTGGAGTCGAGCGACGGCCATGCGCGAAGCCCAAGACCGCCTCGCCTGAATGTCTTGCTGCCTCAGCTCACCAACTACATCGAACGAAGTGTATTGACCGCCATGGAGGCCAAGGGCTTTAAAGGGCTGAAACCCAGCTTTGGCCAGGTGCTCGGTATGATCAATCGCGAAAGCAGGAAGATTCAATATATCGCTTCCGTCATCGGTGTCAGCAAGCAGGCGATCGCCGCCACGGCATCAGAGCTCGAACAGCTCGGCTATGTCAGCCGCGACCCCGACCCCAATGATAAACGCCAGATTCTGTTGAGCCTGACACCACTGGGCAAACAGTTGTTGACTGATTCCGTTGCCGAGGTGCGCGCCCTGGAATCTGCGATGGAAGCCCTGCTCAGCAACAGCGAAAACAGACTGCTCAACGACAGTATGGCTGCACTGTATTCCAGAGTGGTCAAACACTACTACGGCCCCGCGGTTTTGCCCGCCAGACTCCGGCAACTTTCCGATAGCCTGGTCGCCGAACTCGGCGTTACCGGCGCTCACGCCCTGGGCCAACATCTCATCAACATTACCAGAGGAAAGCAGTAATGGACGCCTCACTATTTTCACCTGAAAACTACCAATGGCAGCTTTCGCTATACGCCTTTATCGCGGTGCTGGCCATTCCCGCGCTTGCGCAATATGTAGTGACGCTGATTCCTGCATTTAAGGAAGTCAAAGAACTCAACGGCGAGGCTGCGGCGCAGCGCGTCGGCCGCCTGAACTACCCCGCCGTGCAAAATCGCAGCAAATACTGGGGCTTGTTTACCCAGATTGCCATTTACGCTTTAATTTTACCGTTTTGCCTGACATCAGAGCCTCAGCCCTGGTGGCAAATCCCGCTGGATATCTTTGTAATCCTGATGGTCTACGATTTTTTCTACTATCTGGTCCACCGTTTTCTGTTCCACGAAGGTGGCATTTTCGGCGGGCCGTTGATGTGGGTGCACGCGGTTCACCATCGCCAGAAAGATCCCTGCCGCAAGGATTCCAACTACCTCCACCCCATTGAAACCTGCATGGGCCTGGGTCTATACGGTGCCTGTATTGGCGGCCTTTCGCTGCTGATGGGCGACTTCCATATTGTCACCATCATCATCACCTGGATTGCCTTCTCAGAAATCAATCTGCACAACCATGACAAAATGAAAGCAGATCAATTTCCCTTTAAATACCTGAAGTACATGTCGGATATGCACCACGTCCACCACGCCAGGTTTACCGCCGGCAACTTTGCCACCATCACCCTGCTCTACGACTGGCTGTTTGGTACCTATGACAAGGGACAGGGCTACAAAAAATAGCGCTTTTGAAAAAGCCGCCCGCGCCTTCGCGGGCGGCAGTCCGCCTCAGCCCAGTGCAACCGCAACCACACTCAAACCTTCACACACAGTTACGTATTGACCTAACCGGCATGGGCCAAAGCCGAGGGCGTCTGACAGCCAACAATCGCTGGCGCCTGCTGGATCAGAGCGTTATCCTCCAGAGCTGCAACCATAAACAGGGCAAAATCAACACGCCGGGTGCGATTGCTCTTAAGAATGGCATCGCCGACGTGAGCGCTCCACACGGGCAATCCCTGGGACTCCCCCTCCTCCAGATCACTGCCACGCACCACCGTCCATGCTGTATCGCTCGCAAACACTCTGCGACAGGCTTCTTCCTGATCACTAATATCCGCAAAGCGCGCCAGGCGAGCAAGCCAGCCAAAGACCGGCACCAAAAACCGCAACGCAAAAGGGTAGACATCCTTACCATCACGGCTGATATGCCAACCACAGGAGAAAATAAGCCGCGCGCCCTCAGGCGCAAAGTCCAGCACGGCTTGCGCCGTACCGGTTGAATACTGTTGTACTCCCCAGGGCACCAGCACAGTCAGCACGCCATCACAGCCGGCGACCGCCTTTTTGATGACCTCGCGATCATTTGTCCTGCCCGGCACAATGGCAATCCGCCCCCTGAATTCGTCAAGCTTGGCTACGCTTTCCTCGCGGCACACACCAACTACCTCATAGCCGCGCTCAAGGGCGTGGCGGATCATATACTTACCCAGCTTGCCAGACGCGCCAATAATACATACCTTCACTGTTTACCCCCCTTTCATCCCTATACTGGCCGTGATTCCACACTATACCGCCACCTTATCAAACCCTGAGCGGCAGCGCTGACAGTGCTTGCCGAAACCCGCAACAACAGCCAAAATGACCACGTAAGGAATTGATGCAGGTAATCAGCATGATTTACCAGGGAAGCTGCCACTGCGGCGCGGTGCAATTCGAGATTGACGCACCAGAACATATCGAAGCCACCAACTGCAATTGCTCTATTTGCACAATGGCCGGCTTTCTCCACCTGATATTACCGCTTTCACATTTCCGCCTGCTTGCCGGTGAAGACAATCTCACCACCTATACATTTAATACGGGTGTCGCGAAACACACTTTTTGTAAAACCTGCGGTATAAAACCCTTCTACACACCCCGCTCCAACCCCGATGGCATCGACGTCAACGTAAACTGCCTGAAGGTCCAACCCTCCTACATCTCGGTCACAGACTTTGACGGCCAGAATTGGGAAGCGCATGCGCACGAGTTACGACACTTCAGTCAGGAAAGCTAAGCCTACAAACCAGCAGATTTGATCTCCAGCCTGGATACCTGAACCAGGCGCACAACGCCAACGATGCAAAACTGCGCAGTGGCTCGCACCGCCGCGCAGTAGATACCGATTAACGGCAGATTCTCCCTATAATGGCGTAATACTTGCTGTTTTATAGCCATCTGATTCGTAAAGGAAAACAACAATATGCCAGGGTTCAAAGACCTTCCCGGTATTGCGGCACTTATGGGCAGGCTTGTCATCGGCCACCTCACCACCCCCAGACAAACCCTCAGTGTTGAGCAGCGCATCCAGAGCCTGCCACTGAACAACGCCCCCATAGCGGCGCCAATTCATATTCACTGGAACGACCAGCTTGTTCCCTATATTGACGCGGCCTCCGAAGCCGACCTCGCCGTGGGGCTCGGCATTGTCCACGCCCACCTTCGCTTGGCCCAGATCGAATTTCTACGCTACGTCAGCCAGGGCCGTGTGGCCGAGCTGGTCGGTCCGATTGCCGGTGATATCGACCACTCCCTGCGGGTGTTAAACCTGGGAAAAACCACACCGGAGGCGCTTGCCGCCCTACCGGAAGAAACCTTGCGATGGATGGAAAGTTTTGTGGCGGGTTTAAACCATGTCGTCCGCCATATCCGCAATGACCGCCGACAGTGGCCGGAAGAACTGCAAATCCTCGGCGTTGCACCCAGCGAGTGGACGGTTGCGGATATCCTCACCCTGAGCCGCTTGAATTCCGCCGACTTCACCTGGAGCGTCTGGCCGCGACTGCTGCCGCTGCGCAGCCGCAAAGACTGGTTAAGTCTCTGGCGTCACCTGATGAAACACGGCGGCGGTCCACCGCTTCCCTCCGAGACCGGCGCCCTGCCCGCAGGCGACGAAACCCTCGACTGGCTGGGCAGCCTGTTTGGCAAGCCTGGTGGCTCCAACGCGGTCGCCGTCAGCAGTGCACGTAGCGAGGGAGGTACCGCCAAACTCAGCGGCGACCCCCACCTGCCGATGATTCTGCCGGGCTTCTGGCTGCTGGCCGGCCTGCACTGCCCAACCATGAACGCCGTCGGTTATATGCTGCCCGGGTTACCCGCCGTCATGGTGGGCCGTAGCCCCGATATCGCCTGGGGCGGCACCTCACTTCACGCAGCATCGAGCGACTTGTTTGATGTAACCGACCTGCCCGATGCGCAGCGCCAGCGGCGCAGCGAAACCATTCATCAGCGCTGGGGCAAGTCCCTCACCGTCGAGGTAACTGATACGGAATGGGGGCCTATCCTGACCGAAGCACCGGCCTTTGGCGGGGGCAAGAAGAGCACGGAGACAAAACAGTTCGCCGTGCGCTGGGTCGGCCACCAAGTCAGCGACGAGATCACCGCCCTGCTTGCCGCCGCTCGTGCGACAAGTTTTGAGGCCTTCCAAACCGCGCTGAAAGGTTTTGCCGTAGCCGCGCAGAATATGGTGTATGCCGACACCCGGGGAAATATCGGCCAGTTAATGGCCGCGCGACTGCCAAGCCGGCCGGCGCAACGTCCCGACGATATGATCCTGCCGATGAGCGAACTTGTACCCTGGCAGCATATGGTCGACACCACCGGCCTGCCGACCATTTACAACCCGCCAGAGGGCTTTGTCGCCTCCGCCAACAACCGTCCTGCAGGCGGCTCCGACGTACTGGTAAGCTGCTTTTTTTCACCCGACGACCGGGTTGAACGACTGCGCAAACGGCTCACTGGGGAAAGCGCAGTGAATCACACCCTGCTAAGCGAACTACAGCGGGATATTCACAGCGATACCGCAATTACCGTCCGCGATAAGCTGCTGCCGCTAATGGCTGACACGCAAAGCGAGCTCTACCAGAGCCTCAGCGGCTGGAACGGCGATTACGACACTGACAGCCGCGGCGCCCTCGTCTTCGAGCATCTGCTCTATCAATTCGCCCTGGCCCTGCACGGCGAAGATGATCTGGCGATTCTTACTGCCAACTGGGATCCCCGCAGCCTGATCCTGGCTGGCCTCGCCGCCATTCCCGAGGCGAAGCTCAAGCAGGCAATGACAAACGCCATCGGGAAGGCAGAAAAACTTCTGAACAAATACCAACGCTGGGGCGATGTTCATCGCCTGCGCGCCCATCACCCCCTGGCGGTCCTGCCCCTACTGGGCCGCCGCTGGCGCTTTGGCGAAATGCCGATTGCCGGCGCAAATGAAACGCTAATGAAATCCGCCCACGGCCTCGCCAGTGACAAACACTATGTCGGCATGAGCTCCACCGCCCGCTACCTGTTCGATCTGGGAGACGCGGATAGCAACTGGTTTGTGATGTTAGGCGGCCAGGACGGCCACCCCGGTTCAGGCGCATTCTTTGATCAGCTGCCGCTGTGGCAGCAAAATACGCCCCTGCAGTTTCCGCTGCGTCTGGAAAGCGTAAAAGAGCGCTTTGCGCATTGCAGCGAAATTATTCCGACAAACTAGAACTTATTAGAGGCGCTCAACAAACAGCGATCCACGTATTCTCCAACGCCGTGGAACCGCTGTTGTTTTACTTATCTCAAACTTTCGTTGAGCTTATCCAGCACTTTTTGACCGGGACACAAATCGGCCTCAGCCAGTTCTCGCAAAGGTGTTTTACTGGTGCCGATTATTTCGTGCAGATCCTGAGAGTCTTCGTCCATGTAAAGCAGCCCCGTCAGGATTTGATCCTTGGCCTTGTAGTCCTTGATCAGGCGCAGCGCCGAGCGGCGGCTGTGCAAATCCAGCTCCGGATCAGCCTTGGTCAAACGCACCGAGGAGCCATCGTGCAGGGTCACTTCTTCGGTGCTGCCAGGCGCATAGCTGGTGGTAATCTCATTGCGCAGCGGTACAAAGTCCACGGTGCCTGTCGCCGCCAGGTGATCCCGCACGTGTTCGTAACCCTTGGTTGAACCCGGGTTATTATTGAAAGTGACGCAGGGTGAAATTACATCGATAAACGCAAAACCACGGTGGGAGATCGCCGCCTTCACCAGTGGCACCAATTGGTCGCGGTCGCCGGAAAAGCTGCGTGCGACAAAGGTTGCCCCCAATTGCAAGGCCACGCTGGCCAGGTCAATGGGCTCAAAAGGGTTGGGCTCGCCTTTTTTACTGATGGAGCCTACGTCCGCGGTCGCGGAATCCTGCCCCTTGGTCAAGCCGTAACAACCATTGTTCTCAACGATGTACATCATATTCAAGTTACGGCGCACAGCGTGGGTGAACTGCCCCATACCGATAGATGCTGTATCGCCGTCACCGGACACGCCAACGTAAATCATATTGCGATTGGCGAGATTGGCGCCGGTTGCCACCGAAGGCATACGGCCGTGCACGGAGTTAAATCCGTGGGAATTGCCCAGGAAGTAAGTCGGCGTCTTGGAGGAACAACCAATACCTGAAAGCTTGGCAACCTTGTGCGGCTCCACCGACATTTCAAAACAGGCCTGCACAATCGCGGCACTGATCGAATCGTGACCACAACCCGCGCATAATGTTGATAACGCACCTTCATAGTCACGTTTGGTGTAACCAATGGCGTTAACCGGCAACTCAGGGTGACGAAAATTGGGACGTAGATAAGTCATGACTAATTACTCCATACCACCACTGGTTTGACGCCGGGCCGAGCCTTTGGCCCGCAATGGCGTGACATTGTCAGCACGAACCACCTTGGAGATATGCTCGTGAATCTGCCGTGCAGTGATAGGCATACCGTTGTAGTTCAGCACAGACAGCAACTTGTTGGGCGCAAAATCACACTCGTTAATCAACAGACTACGCATTTGCGCGTCGCGATTCTGCTCAACCACAAAGACCGTATCATGGCTGTTCACAAACTCTTCCACCACCGCACTGAAGGGGAAAGCCTGAATTCGCAGACTGTCGACACCAATACCGTCTTCAGCGAGATAATCCACCGCTTCCAACGTGGCATCGCGGCTGGTACCAAAGTGAATCACCCCGATACTGCTGCCGCTGCCAATCACTTCCGGTGCGGGCACCATGTCTTTGGCGGTTTCCCATTTTTTCAGTAAGCGCTGCATATTGCGCTCGTACTCGCTGCCGTCTTCGGTATACACCGCGTATTCGTCCCGCGAGGTTCCGCGGGTGAAAAATGCGCCTTTAGTGGGGTGTGTACCGGGGTAGGTGCGATACGGTATGCCGTCGCCATCGACATCCAAGTAACGACCAAAGCGCTCGGACATCTCCTCAAGGTCTTGTTCGGAGAACACCTTGCCGCGCTTGTACTGGCGAGCGTCATCCCAGCTCAGCGGTGGCGACATATTGTCATTCATACCCAGGTCGAGATCGGTCAACATGATAATCGGCGTCTGCAGAGTTTCCGCAAGGTCAAATGCCTGCGCCGTCATATCGAAGCAGTCCTTTGGCGTCGACGGGAATAGCAACACATGCTTGGTGTCGCCGTGGGAAGCATAGGCACAGGCCAGAACATCGGACTGCTGGGTGCGCGTCGGCATACCCGTAGAAGGACCAGCGCGCTGTACATCAATCAGCACTGTTGGAATTTCCGCAAAATAAGCCAGGCCGAGGAACTCGCTCATCAGCGAAATACCCGGGCCACTGGTCGCGGTAAAGGAACGGGCACCGTTCCAGTTCGCCCCAATCACCATCCCGATGGCCGCCAGCTCGTCTTCCGCCTGCACAATCGCGTAGTTTTTGTTGCCGCTGCCCGGATCAATACGCAGGCGCTTGCAGTATTTTTCGAAGCCATCTACCACTGACGTTGAGGGGGTGATGGGATACCACGCGGCTACTGTCGCACCGCCGTAGATTGCCCCCAGCCCCGCCGCGGTATTACCATCCAGCAGGATTTGATCACCCACCGCATCGCGACGCTCGACTCGAATTCCCAAGGGGCATTCAAAATGCTCCCGAGCATACTGGAAACCGAGCTCCAGGGCATGCACGTTAGGCGTGATGAGTTTTTCCTTGCCGCGGAACTGGTCGGCAACCAAGCCCGTCAGCACATCAAATTCAATATTCAGCAGCGCGGCCAAGGCGCCAACGTAGATTACATTGCGAAACAACTGACGCTGACGCGGATCGGCGTATTCACGCTGACAGATATCCATCAGCGGTACGCCGATAAAATGAATATCTTCGCGCATCAGGCGCAGGTCCAGCGGCTTGCTGGAGTCGTACATAAAGTAGCCGCCGGGTTCAACTTCGCGAATATCCTGGGCCATGCTCTGTGGGTTAACACAGACCATCATGTCGATGCCGCCACGACGACCGAGATAACCTTTTTCGCTTACTCGCACCTCATACCAGGTGGGAAGACCCTGAATATTTGAGGGAAAAATATTCTTGGGGCTAACCGGCACACCCATGCGGAACAGCGCCTTGGCAAACATATTGTTCGCACTGGCCGAACCGGTGCCGTTAACGTTGGCAAATTTGATAACGAAATCGTTTACGCCTTGCAGGGGTTTCATAGTCTTGCTCATAGCTGCTCTGCCTCGCGCCCGGCCTTGGTCACCGAGTAGTAAAACTTCTGCATATCCCACGCGGAGGTCGGACAACGCTCCGCGCACAAGCCGCAGTGCAGACAGACGTTTTCATCTTTCACCATCGCCCGCCCGGTCTTCAGGTTTTCCGACACGTAGATATCCTGGTCGAGATTTCGTGCTGGCATTTTCAGGGATTGCCGCAGCTCAGGCTCTTCCGCATCGTTAGCCGCAAAGGTCAGGCAATCGGTGGGGCAAATATCAATACAAGCATCGCACTCGATACAACGATCCTCAGCAAACACCGTTTGAACGTCACAGTTCAGGCAGCGCTGCGCCTCATTGAATGCCGTGCTGGCATCAAAGCCCAACTCAACCTCAACCTTGCGATCACTGAGGCTGGTTTCCAATGCGGCCTGGGGGACGGCATAGCGCAGGTCGTCTTCCACCTTGCTGTCGTAGCCCCACTCGTGAATTCCCATTTTCTGACTGACCAGTGTCACACCTGGCGGCGGCCGTTTGCACACATCCTCGCCCCGGCACTGCAGGTCGATGGAAATTGCCGCCTGGTGGCCATGCGCCACCGCCGTGATGACATTTTCAGGGCCGAAGGCCGCATCGCCACCAAAAAATACTTTGGGGTTGCTGGACTGAAAACTGATCTCGTCAACAACCGGCATATCCCACTTGCCGAAATCGACACCGATATCCCGCTCAATCCAGGGGAAGGCGTTTTCCTGACCGATGGCCATCAGCACATCGTCGCATTCGATCTGGACCAGATCTTCGCCAGTCGGCACCAGGGAGCGCTTGCCATTGTCGTCGTAGACTGCGGTGACTTTCTCAAAGCGCATACCGACAAGCTTGCCGTCTTCGACAACAAACTCCTTGGGCACGTGGTTATCCAGAATGGGAATTCCCTCGTGCTGGGCGTCTTCTTTTTCCCAGGGCGAGGCTTTCATTTCCGCAAAGGGGCTGCGCACCACCACTTTGACCTCTTCACCACCGAGGCGACGCGCAGTACGGCAGCAGTCCATAGCGGTATTACCACCACCCAGCACAATCACCCGCTTGCCGACGGATTCAATATGGCCAAAGGCAACACTGGCCAACCAGTCGATGCCGATATGCACATGCTCATCGGCCTCTGCACGCCCGGGCAGGTCCAGATCGCGGCCGCGCGGTGCACCGGTGCCGATAAACACCGCGTCGTAGTCCTGGTCGAGTATCTCTTTCAGGCTGTCAACGTAGTGCCGGAAGTGGGTGCTCACACCCATATCGAGAATAAAGTTCACCTCTTCATTCAGCACCCGCTCGGGCAGGCGAAATGAAGGAATCTGGCTGCGCATAAAACCGCCACCAGCAGGCTGATCATCGTACAGATCTAGGGTGTAACCCAGTGGCGCCAGATCCCGCGCCACGGTCAGCGAAGCTGGTCCACCACCGATGAGGGCCACGCGATAGCCGTTCTTGGCCTTGGGAATAGCGGGCAGTCGGCTGCGAATATCGTCCTTGTTGTCCGCCGCTACGCGTTTGAGGCGACAGATCGCCACAGGCTCTTCTTCCACGCGACCGCGGCGACACGCCGGCTCACAGGGCCGGTCGCAGGTGCGCCCCAATACACCGGGGAAAACATTAGATTCCCAGTTAATCATGTAGGCATCGGTGTAGCGGCCCGCCGCAATTAAGCGAATATATTCTGGAACAGGGGTATGCGCCGGACAGGCATACTGACAATCAACAACTTTGTGAAAGTATTCCGGGTTACTGGTATCTGTGGGCTTCAATGTTCTGTGCTCTTTATTCTAGGCTGAGCTTAACGGCGGCAAAACGCTGCAAATCCACAGCGGGCGCCGCCGCGCGACGCGCGCATTACACCATAATGACACCCAAAATTCATCAGAAAAATAGCCGTATGCACCAGCTTAGCCCCATTACGGCTATTTATTTGCCCTCTTTCGAGGCTCTGCGCGCTCGGCACAGTTACACCCTCCCGACGGGGACGGCTGGCTGGGCTTTTACAATGAAATTAACAGGAGGAAGAAAGAGTGCGAAATGGCCGTCGCCTGAACCCGGGCACAGCCGGGCTAGGCAAGCATTTTAGGCGGCGCTGAATTGCGCCTTGAATTATTGAATCCAGTTGGGTTTGCGCTTTTCGAGAAACGCCGTCAGCCCCTCTCGCCCCTCATCAGAGCCCCGCGTGGCCGCAATACGCTTGCTGCTGTCATCAATAAGATCGGCGTTAATTTCCGCATTGGCAAAATCCAGCACCAGGCGCTTTGCCGCCGCAACCGCGCTGGGGCCATTGCGCAGAATGGGTTTGAGTAGCGCCTCAACCGCGCCATCGAGCTCCTCGGCGGCAACCAGCTCACTCACCAGCCCCAGCTCGCAGGCCTTTTCTGCAGTGATCATTTCAGCCGTGGTAAAAAAGCGGCGCGACGCTCGCTCACCTATCGCATTGATCACATAGGGGCTGATCGTCGCGGGAATCAGTCCGATTTTAACTTCGCTCAGGCAGAACGCCGCCGCCGGCGACGCCACCGCCATATCGCAACAGCTGACTAAGCCCACACCCCCGCCATAGGCCGCACCCTGCACCCGAGCAATGGTCGGTTTTGACAGCGAATTCAAGCGGCGCAGCATCTCCGCCAGACCGTTGGCGTCGCGGAGGTTTTCCTCAAAGCTGTAGGTCGCCATGCGACGCATCCAGTTGAGGTCTGCACCGGCGCAAAAACTCTTGCCCTCGGCCGACAACACCAGCGCTCTGACCTTGTCATCGGCTTCCGCGGCGGCAAACGCCTCACTCAGCTCCGCTATAACCGAGTCATCAAAGGCGTTGTGCAACTCCGGACGATTGAGCGCGACCCACGCAACGCCGCGGTCATCAACAGAGTAAAGAAGGGAAGAGTCAGGCATGGAAGGTCCTCGCAATTTCAATTAGAATCTGGCGGCGGATTATACTGAGGGCGAATCGATTTTGCCCGGTAAGCAGAAAGATCTGGCCTAGCACCAAAACAGTGCAAAACCACCTTTCTCCCAGAAATTCTCCGAGGAAACCCCAAAGCAGGGCCAATTTTCGGACGTTTCCATAAAAATACCACTAAGAAAGGCAGGAACTTCTTTTTTCTACGAGAAAATCTTCTCCGCATCCTTTATATTAGCGGCCTATTTTTTAACCTAGCTTTTTTACTTTTTAACCCAGCTTATTAGAGAGCGCCATGACAGACCTATCCCTTTACCGAAACATCGGTATTTTCGCCCACGTTGATGCCGGAAAAACCACCACTACCGAGCGTATTCTTAAACTGACCGGTAAAATCCACAAAATCGGTGAGGTTCATGAAGGCGAATCAACCACTGACTTCATGGAACAGGAAGCAGAGCGCGGTATCACCATTCAATCAGCTGCTGTTACCTGTGAATGGAACGGCCACCGTCTGAACGTTATCGACACCCCTGGGCACGTTGACTTCACCGTAGAAGTTTACCGCTCACTGAAAGTACTCGACGGCGGTATCGGCGTATTCTGTGGTTCTGGCGGTGTAGAGCCCCAGTCAGAAACCAACTGGCGTTACGCGAACGACTCAAAAGTTTCCCGTCTGATCTTCGTCAACAAGCTGGACCGTGTCGGCGCTGACTTCCTGCGCGTTACCGACCAGGTTAAAAAAGTACTGGGCGCCAACCCGCTGATCATGACCCTGCCTATCGGCCGGGAAGATGAGTTTGTCGGCGTTGTCGACCTGCTGAGCCGCAAAGCCTACGTTTGGGACGAGTCTGGCCAGCCCGAAAACTACGAAGTTAAAGACGTTCCTGCCGACATGGCGGAAGACGTTGAAATGTACCGCGAGCAGCTGATTGAAACTGCCGTAGAAATGGACGACGACCTGATGATGGCGTACATGGAAGGCGAAGAGCCCTCTATTGACGACATCAAGCGCTGTATCCGCAAAGGTACCCTGGAACTGGCCTTCTTCCCCACTTTCTGTGGTTCAGCCTTCAAAAACAAAGGCATGCAACTGCTGTTGGATGCAGTTGTTGACTACCTGCCAAGCCCGACTGAAGTTAACCCTCAGCCGCTGACTGACGAAGAGGGTAACCCGACTGGCGAGTACGCCATCGTTTCTGCCGACGAACCACTGCGCGCCCTGGCGTTCAAAATCATGGACGACCGTTTCGGCGCCCTGACCTTCGTGCGGATCTACTCCGGTAAGCTGAACAAGGGTGACACCATCCTCAACTCGTTCACCGGCAAGACCGAGCGTATCGGCCGTATGTGTGAGATGCAGGCGGATGAGCGCAACGAACTGAGCAGCGCTCAGGCCGGTGACATCATCGCGATTGTCGGTATGAAGAACGTACAGACCGGCCACACCCTGTGTGACCAGGATCACCCCTGTACACTGGAAGCGATGGTCTTCCCAGAGCCCGTTATCTCCATTGCGGTAACGCCGAAAGACAAAGGCTCTACCGAGAAGATGGGTATCGCCATTGGTAAAATGGTTGCAGAAGACCCCTCCTTCCGCGTTGAAACCGATGAAGACTCTGGCGAAACCATCCTTAAAGGTATGGGCGAACTGCACCTGGACATCAAAGTCGACATCCTCAAGCGTACCTACGGTGTTGAACTGGTAGTCGGCCAGCCTCAGGTTGCCTACCGCGAAACCATCACCCAGAAAGTTGAAGACAGCTACACCCACAAGAAGCAATCTGGTGGTTCTGGTCAGTTCGGTAAAATCGACTACACCATCGAGCCCGGCGAAGCGAACTCTGGCTTCACCTTCACCACCTCTGTTGTGGGCGGTAATGTACCGAAGGAATTCTTCCCGGCCATCGAGAAAGGCTTTAAGTCAATGATGGCAACCGGCCCACTGGCAGGCTTCCCGGTACTTGACGTTGCTATCAACCTGCACGACGGTGCCTACCACGCGGTTGACTCCTCTGCGGTTGCCTTTGAAATCGCTGCGAAAGGCGCTTTCCGCCAGACCATGCCGAAAGCCGGCGCTCAGTTGCTGGAGCCGGTGATGAAGGTTGACGTCTTCAGCCCAGAAGACAATGTTGGTGATGTTATCGGTGACCTGAACCGTCGCCGCGGTATGATCTCCGGTCAGGAAGCCGGCGCCACAGGCGTTCGCGTTAAGGCCGATGTACCGCTGTCAGAAATGTTTGGCTACATCAGCACCCTGCGTACCATGACCTCTGGTCGCGGCCAGTTCTCCATGGAGTTCTCGCACTACGCACCGTGCCCTGCCAACGTGGCTGAAGAAGTCATCGCCAAAGAGAAAGAAAAGAAAGCGGCAAAATAAGACCCGCTTGATGTTCTTAACAAGCCCTGCCGGTGACAGCCGGCGGGGCTTTTTTACATCCGCCCCGTTTAAATCCGCACGCACTACTTCCGCAAAGGCGCACACATCGCCGCCCCAGCTTGATTGGAGAGCTTACTTCACCTGCTGCTTAGCCAACTTTCGAGCCAGCGTCCGCCGGTGCATACCCAGGCGCCTTGCCGTCTCTGAAATATTGAAATCCGTCTCCGCCAGCGTCTGGTGAATACGTTCCCACTCCAGGGTTTTGATCGAGGTAGTGCGACCACTGATCGCCACGTCCGCATTGCCCTCGGCGTTATTGAAGGCCGCTTCGATATCGTCGGTGTTGGAAGGTTTGGCAAGATAATGGCAGGCACCCAGTTTCACCGCTTCCACTGCGGTGGCAATACTGGCATAGCCGGTCAGCACGACAATCAGCATCTCCGGGTCGTGCTGGTGCAGCGCCTGCACACAGGCCAACCCAGAGGCCTCACCGTCCAGCTTGAGGTCCACCACCGCATAGCCCGGCTGGTGTTCGGCAAGCAATGCCTGTGCTCCCTCCAGTCCGAGGGCATGCACAACCTGATAGCCGCGCCGCTCAAAGGAGCGCCGCAGGGTGCGGGCGAAAGCCTCGTCATCCTCTATCAGAATCAGGGTTCGCGACTCAGTCGTCGTCGGTTCAGACAAAACTATTCCTCTTTCAACTCCAGTGTTTGCAGCGGCAAACACAGCACTACCTCTGCCCCACCTTCCGCCAGGTTGCGCGCTTCAACACTCCCCCCCAGTGTTCGCGCCACATTAAACACCAAAAACAGCCCCAAGCCGCTACCGGCACGCTGCTTGGTCGATTGATAGGGCTGCCCGAGCCGCTCCAGAATAGCAGAAGGGAACCCAGGACCACGATCGCGCACGATGATCTTCAGTGTGTCCTCCTGGCGCAACACTTCCAAACTCAACCAGCCCGGCGACGCCTCGTGCGCATTATCCAATAAATTGCACACTGTCTGTTGCAGTACGGTATCGGAGGCAATATCGATGTCATCGCCAAAACGATTGTCGTACACCAACTCCCCCGGCTTGCGGCGATTTTGCCATTCGCTCACCAGACTGTCGAAAAAGGCGTACACCGTGGTCTGCGCCGAGGCCTCGCCACGCATTTCACCCGCCGACATCAGAATACCACTGACAATGGTTTTGCAGCGCTGTAGCTGGGTCTGCACTTCCGCAATATCCTGGGAGAGCTCAGGGTCGTCGCGAAAGGTGTCCATATGCCGCCAATCGCCCAGAATGACCGAGATCGTAGCCAGCGGCGTCCCAAGTTCATGGGCAGCCCCTGAGGCCAACAGCCCCATCCGCAGGATATGATCCTCCTCCTCCGCCCGCCTGCGCATTTCCGCCAAATACGCGTCGTGCTCCCGGCGAGTCGCGGTAATGCGATTGACAAATACCACCAGCAACGTCGCCGTGAGCACCAGGCAGGTCAACATTCCCATCACATAAAAGCTGTGAGTACCGCTGTCGTAGTCGAGGGGCAACGGCATCAATGGCGCAGAATCCGCCAGCCAGAGAAAGCACCCCGAGGCGATCACCAACAACAGCCAGGCAAAGCCCGCAGACATCAAGACCGCCGCCAGGCCGACCTGCAGCACATAAAGAAACACAAAGGGATTGGTCGCCCCACCGCTGAAATACAGCAGGGCCGTAAGAGCTGCCAGGTCGACCAGCAAGCCGAAGAACAATTCGACTGTGAGGATTTTCCGCCCCGCCACTAGGCTGACTTCATAAAAGCCATTGAAAACCGCCAATCCTGCCATGATTGAAATCATCTGCCGCAGGGGCAGATCGACATCAAATACATAGTGAGTCAGCAGGATGGTTAACAACTGCCCCAACACCGCCAACCAGCGCAACTGCACCAGTTGGTACATCTGTTTTTTTAGCGTGGTGCTGTCGCCGTCTGGCAGGGAGCGTTTAAGTTGTTGTTCCGCCACCACCTGGGAGCCGGTCATAACGAGGTTCCAGAGCCTTTGATGAATGTGGTGCAGTATACGCAGGATGGGAGTGAGTCGCAGCAGTGATTGTCGCGGGCCTAGCGGCGGCGCTCTTCCCGCCACACCAGATAGGCCGCCCCCAGCACCATTAGCGCCAGGCCATACCAGGTAATCACGTAGACAAGATGGGAGTTGTGAAACTGTATTACCGTCAGGCCGCCGGTCGGACCTTCGCCACCGGGGCTACCAGGCTGCCCCTTGGCGGCATCGAGAAAATACGGTGCCACCGGGGGAAGCCCCTGGCGCTCGGCAATGGCCGATACATCCCGGGAATACCAGCGGTTCTCCTCTGGCTGGTTGTCCCGCAACACACTGCCCTCGGGCTCCGTCATCCGCAGCAGGCCAACTATTCTGACCTCCCCGCCAGGTGGCGAAGATGGCGTCACGCCCTGCGCAACAAAACCGCGATTGACCAATACCGTTCCGCGATCACGAGTCTGAAACGGCGTCATCACCCAGTAGCCACTGCCCAGCCCCGTCGCGGCTACCACCAGGGTATCGCGCGCAGGGAGGAAATACCCCTCAAGCCAAATATGGAGGTACTCGTAGGCCTCCGTGGAAATTGCGGGCCACTCGCGCGGCCCCGGAGCAATCACTGCGGCCGCATCCACCCGGTCAGCGACGCGCTGAATTAAATCCAGTTTCCAGCTGCGGCGCTCCAGCTGCCAATTGCCAAGGGAGACAAAACCGACAAACGCCGACAACCCAAGCAGCGCCAGGATAAACAAGAAGCCTTTGCGCCCCGCCGAAGCGGGCACCCCGCCCCGCGATTCAGCCATGCCAGACCGGACCTAGGACATGCCCGGCATCATATTGACGTTCATGTGGTACATCACCCACAGCGAACCCGCCAAGGTGATAAACAGCAGTACCGCAGTGAACAGCAGGGCCAACATATTCCAGCCGCCCTCCGACTGAAAGTTCATGTGCAGGAAGTACACCATATGCACCACAATCTGCACCGCGGCAAAGCCCATAATGACCATTGTGGTGACGCCATTAGAGGAAAATACGCCGCCCATCACCAGCCAGAACGGAATCGCCGTGAGAAAGACCGACAGCATAAAGCCGATCATATAACCGCTGAAGGAACAGTGCGGCCCTTCTTCCTCGTGGTGATGATCGTGTTCGTGATGTTCGCTCATACCATAGACCCCATCAGATAAACGTAGGTGAAGACGCCGATCCAGACGACATCGAGAAAGTGCCAGAACATTGAAAGACAGTAGACACGGCGCTTATTGGCCGTGTTCAGACCGTGTTTGTTCAACTGCAGTAACAAGGTTATCAACCAGATAACACCGACGCTTACGTGCAAGCCGTGGGTTCCCACCAAACCGAAGAAGGAAGACAGGAAGGCGCTGGTTTGCGGCCCCGCACCGACGTGAATCAGGTGTTTGAACTCATAAAGCTCCACACCCAAGAAGCAGAGGCCGAAAATGCCGGTGATAAACAGCCAGATCTGGGTACCCCGCAGGCGATTCTGTTGCATCTGCAGCATCGCAAAGCCGTAGGTGATCGACGACATCAGCAGAAAACTGGTGTTCAGCGCCACCAGTGGCAGATCAAACAGTTCCGCGCCGGTGGGGCCGCCAGCGTAGCTGCGCCCCAGCACGCCGTAGGTTGCAAACAGGGCGGCAAAGATGAGGCAATCGCTCATCAGGTAAATCCAGAAACCCAGCAGCGTACCGTTAGGTACGTGGTGGTCACCGGTTTCAAGGAACTCGAATTTACCGTTCTCGCCGGCACTCAATGTAGTGGAATGAGACATCAGGCTGGTACCTCACCGCGTGCGGCCTCGACTGCAGCCACTTCCTCTGCGGGAATGTAGTAGTCGCGGTTGTAGTTAAAGGTGTGAATAATGGTGCCCAAAATCAGCGCCACAAAAGACACGCCAGCAAGCAGCCACATATGCCAGATCAGGGTAAAGCCCAGCACCGTGCTGATACCGGCAATCACCATACCCGCCGCCGTGTTCTTGGGCATGTGAATGGCGCGGAAACCGTCAACTGGACGCTTAAAGCCATTGGCCTTCATATGCCACCAGGCGTCGTTGTCGTGAACCTTCGGCGTAAACGCAAAGTTGTACTGCGGCGGCGGCGAAGAGGTTGACCACTCCAGGGTACGGCCATTCCAGGGGTCACCGGTCTCATCGCGCAACTGATCGCGCTTGCGATAGCTGACATAGTATTGGTACAGGCCGGATACGATACCCGCGCCGATCAGCACCGCGCCAACCAGGGCGATCTGGAACCATATCTGCAAAGACGGATCGTCGAAATGGCTCATCCGGCGAGTTACGCCCATCAGCCCGAGCACGTATAGCGGCATAAAGGCCAGATAGAAACCGATGACCCAGCACCAGAACGAGACCTTGCCCCAGAAAGGGTCCAGCTTGTAGCCGGTAATTTTCGGGTGCCAGTAGGCAATTGCAGCAAACACCCCGAAGACCACACCACCAATGATCACATTGTGGAAGTGGGCAATCAGGAACAAGCTGTTGTGCAGCACAAAATCGGCCGGTGGCACCGCCAGCAGAACACCGGTCATACCACCAATAACAAAGGTCACCATAAAGGCCACCGTCCACATCATTGGCAGGTCAAACTGGATGCGACCGCGATACATGGTAAACAGCCAGTTAAACACCTTGGCACCGGTGGGTATGGAAATAATCATGGTGGTGATACCGAAGAAGCTGTTCACCGTTGCACCGCTGCCCATGGTAAAGAAGTGGTGCAGCCAGACCATATAAGAAAGGATGGTAATTACCACCGTGGCGTAAACCATCGAGGAATAGCCGAACAGGCGCTTGCCGCTGTAGGTTGCCACGATTTCCGAGAAGACCCCGAAGATCGGCAGAATCAGGATATACACCTCCGGGTGGCCCCAGATCCAGATCAGGTTCACATACATCATGGTGTTACCGCCAAGATCATTGGTGAAGAAGTTCATGTCCAGGTAGCGGTCAAGAGAGAGCAGCGCCAGCACCGCAGTCAGTACCGGGAATGCCGCCACGATCAGGACGTTAGTACACAGCGCCGTCCAAGTGAAGACCGGCATTTTCATCATGGTCATGCCGGGGGCGCGCATCTTGACAATGGTCACCACAAAATTCACACCGGACAACAGCGTTCCAACCCCGGCAATCTGCAGCGACCAGATATAATAGTCCACCCCGACCCCGGGACTCTGCAATATCCCGGTAAGCGGCGGATAGGCCAACCACCCCGACATGGCAAATTCACCGACAAACAATGAAGTCATAATCAGTATCGCGCCGGCGGCCGTCATCCAGAAGCTGAAGTTATTCAGGAAGGGAAAGGCAACATCCCGCGCGCCAATTTGCAGCGGCACGATATAGTTCATCAGACCGACAACAAAGGGCATGGCCACAAAGAAGATCATGATCACGCCGTGGGCAGTGAATATCTGATCGTAGTGGTGGGGCGGCAGATAGCCCGCCGCGTCTCCAAAGGCAATGGCCTGCTGAATACGCATCATGATGGCGTCAGCAAAGCCCCGCAGCAACATCACCATTGCCAGCACGATATACATCACGCCGATACGCTTGTGATCGATACTGGTAAACCACTCCTTCCAGAGATAGCCCCACAGGCCAGCACGGGAAACCGCCACCACCAGGGCTCCACCAAGAAGCGCCGCCACCAGGAAGGTGCCGACGATGATCGGCTCGTGATAAGGGATCGACTCCAGCGTGAGGCGGCCGAAGATCAGTTTTACGATATCTAACTGTTCAGACATAAGACTACCGGTACTCCGCGGAAAAATGTGTCGGCGAGAACAAACCCGAATCAGGGGCGCGCTTAATGATGGCCATGGTGCTGCTCCTCCGCCGGGGCCTGAGCGCTGTGCTCAGCAGCCTGTTCAGCGTGCCCACCATGACCGCCGCTGTGCCCGGCGTGATGCATCATGTCTTTCATGCACAGCGTCCCGGGGTCAACGCAGCGGTTGAAAATCTTGTCGTAAAGCCCCGGCATTACGGTGTTGTAGTAATGCACCGGGTTGTATTCGCTGGGCTTTTCCAGCTCCTTGTAGACGCCGTAACTCAGCGACTCACCCTGGGCTTTTACCTTGGCACGCCACTGGTCGAAGTTCGCCTCGTTCATACCGTGGAACTTAAAACGCATGCCGTTAAAGCCGTGCCCCGAGTAGTTGGAGGAAAAGCCGTCGTAAACACCCGCCTCATTGATCACCGCGTGCAGCTTGGTCTCCATACCGCCCATGGCATAGATCTGCCCCGCCAAGGCTGGAATATAAAAGGCATTCATCATGGTGGTGGAGGTGATTTTGAAGGTAATCGGCCGGTCTACCGGTGCGGCCAACTCATTCACCACCGCCAGATCGTACTCGGGGTAAAAGAACAACCACTTCCAGTCCATTGCCACAACCTCAACCACCAGCGGCTCTACCTCACTGGTAATGGGCTTACCCTCATCAATGCGCGAGAGCGGCCGGTAGGGGTCAAGTTGGTGAGTGCTCACCCAGGTCAGCGCACCGAGGGCAATAATAATGGCCAGCGGCGCCGCCCATATCACCAACTCCAGGCGCGTTGAGTGATCCCAGTCAGGAGTGTAGGTCGCCTCTTTATTAGAGGCGCGATAACGCCAGGCAAACCACAGCGTCAACGCGATTACCGGCACCACAATCAACAACATCAGAATGGTTGACCACACGATCAAATCGGCCTGCTGGCTAGCAATATCACCAGAGGGCGACATAACCACCATGTCACAACCGGCCAGCGCCACGCCGACAAACACCATCGAAAGAATGGTTCTCAGGAATTTGGGAACAGACATCACCAAAGCTAGGTCCTGGTCAAAATTTGGGAGCCGGCACTCTACGTCAAATTCGGGATAGGGAGAATTGGACAATTTGTCCTATGGTTGGCAATGTGTAAAACCTGTAGCCTTGCGCCCCTGATTCAACTAACCCGGAAAACTGCATCACATGGCTAACTCGACTGCCCTGCCCAATTCCCGCGAGGATATGCAAACGCCTGCCGGCCACTCCCCCGTCGCCCCAGGTGAAATCGCAATTGGTGTCATTATTGGTCGCGCATCTGAACACTTCGATTTCTTCGTGTTCGGTATCGCCTGTGTACTGGCGTTTCCGCAGGTATTCTTCCCCCATATCGACGGCGTTAACGCCATGCTCTATGGCTTCGCGATTTTCGCCCTGGCCTTCGTAGCACGCCCGTTCGGCACCGCGCTGTTTATGGCCATACAGCGTCGCTGGGGACGCAGCGTTAAACTTACCGCATCATTATTTATGCTCGGCACCGCCACCGCGGGTATCGCATTTCTACCGGGTTACGACAGTCTCGGCGGCACAGCTATTTTCCTGCTGGCACTGTTTCGCATCGTGCAGGGTTTTGCGCTAGGCGGCTCCTGGGACGGCCTGCCCTCCCTGTTGGTACTCAATGCCCCGGCGGCCAAGCGCAACTGGTACGCCATGTTTGGCCAGCTCGGCGCCCCGATAGGCTTCCTTATTGCCAACGCCCTGTTTTTCTATCTGATCAAGAGTACCAGCGCGGAAGACTTCCATAACTGGGCATGGCGCTACCCCTTTTTCGTCGCCTTTGCGATCAACGTTGTAGCCCTGTTCGCGCGCCTGCGTTTGGTTCTGACTGATGAGTATACCCAGGCCCTGGAAGAGAGCGAACTTGAACCCGTCAGCACTCAAGAACTGCTCGACAAACAGGGACCCCAGGTCTTTCTCGGCGCCTTTGCCGCCATCGCCAGCTACGCGCTGTTCCACATTGTAACGATCTTCCCCCTGTCGTGGATCACCCACAACAACAGTCAGGAAATCAGCGAGGTACTGTCGATCCAGATCGTCGGCGCTATCATCGGCATCTTCGCAACCATCGCGTCAGGACTGATTGCCGGTAAAATTGGCAAGCGCACCACCGTGTCGCTGATGGCTGTGTTGATCGCACTGTTTGCCCTGTTCACCCCGACACTCATGAACGGCGGCCCCGCCCTGCAAGACCTGTTTATCTTCGTGGGCTTTGCCCTACTCGGCGTCTCCTACGGCCAGTCCAGCGGCACCGTCACCGCCAGCCTGGAACGCCGCTTCCGCTACGCCGGCGCCGCACTGACCTCCGACTTTGCCTGGTTATTTGGCGCAGCATTCGCACCACTGGTTGCCTTGGGCCTGTCGGTGCAGTTCGGACTGCATGCCGTGAGCTTCTACCTGCTCTCCGGCTCGCTTTGTACCTTATTGGCCCTGTACATTAACAGCCGGCTTGAAGCAGAAACCCCGGAAAAGCACTAAGAGTAGAGATATTGAGCCCGTTTTCGGGCTTTGGTATACTTCCGCGCCTTGTCACTACGGCAAATTGCAGAACAGATCGGAATGTAGCTCAGCTTGGTAGAGCACTGCCTTCGGGAGGCAGGGGTCGGAGGTTCGAATCCTCTCATTCCGACCATAAAAATCAACAAGCTACCCCGCTGCCTCAAACACTGACCCTCAGCCAATAAGCACAAAGCTCCCGCTGCAAGTAGAAATACAACAACAAGTGAACAGACTGTTGCTTCCCAACATCAAGTTAGACCGAAAGTAGATTTATTTTTTTGCTCCTTCCCGCCTCGAGTAAACCGCGTAGTACAAAATGGGAATGACCACTAAAGTCAAAGCAGTAGACACTAAATTGCCAAAAATCAACGCCACAGCGAGTCCATTAAATGTTGGATCTCCGAGTAAAAATAGCGCGGCCACCATTGCTGAGAGGCTCGTTAGTATAATTGGTTGAGCACGCACATTCGCCGAACGAATTACCGCCTCGTTAAAGGATACACCGGCAGCAACATGACCATTTATAAAATCCACCAAAAGAATCGAGTTTCTGACCAATAAACCTGCCAAAACCATTAATCCGATCATACTGCTAATAGTAAAATCAGTCTGAAGCAAAGCATGGCCGCAGTTTATACCGATCAAAGTCAAAGGGATTGGAGCCATAATAATTAGCGGCGTAACATACGATGAAAATTGAGATACGATAAGCAGGTAAATAAGGATCAAACCGACCACATAAGCCACAGACAAATCGCGAAACGTATCATACATAATCTGCCATTCCCCATCCCACTTATAGCTATAGCCCTCATATAGCGTTTCAGGCAAGTGTACAGCGTACTCACGAACCTCGTTGCCATCTGCATCGACCAACCCCTTCAACGCCTTTCGCAGCTCTAATATTGCTAACACCGGACTCCCCAATTCAGGATCAACGTCTGCCATTACGTAGTGAACAGGCAACATATCTTTATGGAATAATGGTTGATCAATACTACGACGCCCTACTTGGACCAACTCTTTAAGAGGTACAATATCTCCTGACTGCGTCCTTACACCCAATTGCAGAAGGCTATTGAGATCCCCGTGCAATCGCTCCGGCAATTGCACTCGGGCAGTTACCGGATATTTGCTCAGGTCATGGACCAATCCTGCATCATCCCCAGCCAAACCCACCCTAAGATTTTCAACAATCTGTGCATTGCTAATACCCAACGCCGCGGCCTTCTTATGATCAATTAAAAGATCAAGCTTTTCACTATCTGCAATAGCGGAGTCCCGAAGGTCTGCAATACCGGAAATATTTTCAAGCCTCTCTCGAATGCGAGTACCGAGTTCCCTACGCCCTTCCGCGTTGGGCCCGTATACCTCAAGCGTTATCGGGGATAATGTCGGCAGCCCCGAAGGGGGATCAAATATGGCAAGCTCACCGTCGTACTTCGATGCAATGAGACTCAACTCACTTCGCATTCGAAGAACAAGATCATGACTCTTTTCTATACGATGATGCGCGTCTTGCAAGTTAATATAAATGCTTCCTTGGTCAGGAGTGCGACGTAAGTAATATTTCCGGACCAACCCATTCATACCTATCGGGCCGTGATTTCCAGCGTAAATCTGGTAATTTACAACCTCTGGCTGAGTTGCGACATAATCTGCCAACTCGTTCAAAACATGCCCGGTCTTCTCCACTGGCGTGCCAACCGGCATATTTAAAATCACTTCAATATTTGACTTATTTGCATAGGGCTGCAGACCTATCTTAACGACTTGAAATAGAGGGAGAAGAATAGCAATCGAAATCGCACCCAAAATAATTAGCGCTAAGATCGCTCGATTTAGCTTGCCCCGCTTATCATCCAAAAGCGGCTTAAAAAATCGAGTAAACAATGGCGCAAGGCGTTCAGCTAACGCAGGCTTTCCCTCTCCGCTCGTCAGGACATCGGACACATGACTTTTCATCCAACGCATCGACAACCAGGGCGTCACCGCAAAGGCGATCAACAGAGACATGATCATCCCCATATTGGTAATCGCAGGAATTGGCCTGAAATATTGCCCCGGCATTCCGGTAATAAACAGCATTGGGCTCAAGGCGGCGATTACCGTAAATGTCGCGAGAATCGTAGGACTGCCAATTTCGTCAACTGCTCCCGGAATCACCTCCAGAAGCGACTTATTTTGAGACAAACGATGGTGACGATGGATATTCTCGATAACAACCACCGCATCATCCACGAGAATACCGAGTGCAATTATCAACGAATATAGCGATGACCGATTCAGAGTAAAACCAAACGCCCACGCGCTAAACAATGTCATCGCCAACGTAAAGATAACGACAAACATAACGATTGCCGCTTCACGCCAACCTAGAGCGATATAGATCAGGACAACTATCGAAACCGTTACGACAACAATTTTCTTAAACAACAACTGGGTATTGTCATTGGCAACCACCCCCATATCACGCGTTGTACGCATTTGAACATTTTCGGGAATCAATTTGCCACGCATCGCCTCCGCACGAGCCAACACTCCAGACACTACCGAACTTACGTTTTCACCAGTTTGCTTTGTAACCAGCAGGGTAACTGCAGGACGTCGGAAGTCATCCTGCCCGGCACGCGTTTGCCCATACCAAGTATACTGACTCGCAGGAGGTGACCCATCGCGAATTGACGCAACCTGCTTAAGGAAAATAGGCTGCCCGTTTCGGGCCCCTACAATCAAATCTGCAACATCGTGTTTTGACTCAATAAAGGCATTAGACTCAACCGAAAGCGCATGATTTCCGCCAATCAAGCTCCCAATCGGGGCGCCGACATTCGCTGATTTCAGGGTACGCTGTATCTCGTCAACGGTGACACCATAGGCAGCGAGCTTTCCTGGATCAACTTCGACAAGTATCGCCCAACCAGGTCCACCAACTGAACGTACCTCACGCACACCTGGAGCCAACTGCAAATTTGCTTCCATGCTATTAGCAATTTTCTCCAAGTCCCTACGACTTATCGACTCATCCTCACTAAACAGCGTAAGTGCTAGCACTGTCACGTCATCAACGTCGAGTACCTTTATCACCGGAGGCTGGATTCCAGGGTGACGCAAAATATCATCCAGCCTTGAACCCAAGACACTATAAAATTCTACCAATGCAGTCGTGCGTGGCATCTCTGTTTTAAACTGTAGCGTTACTAATGCGTAATCTGTATGTGCGACACCAGCGATATGTTCAAGCCCCGGCAGCCGATCAAATAGTTGTTCAACCGGGCTCAAAACGGTTCGTTCGACTTCGGATGCACTCGCTCCTGGGTAAGGGATCATAACATCGACGAAAGTGATGTATGTTTGTGGCTCTTCCTCTCTAGGCATCTCTAAAAAGGCAAATGCACCCAAAAGGAGACAGATAATCGCTAACAACGGCGTCAATGAGGAGGTCAGAAAAAATTTCGCAAAGCGCCCTGATGCCCCCAAACCGGACTCAGTATTATTTTCCATTCAGAGCCACCACAGCTGCCGCCGGGTCAAGTGCAACCCTCTCTCCCGGCTCGAGGCCGGCAAGAATCTCAATTTCGTCGCCAATGACTCTCCCTATACGCACTACGCGCAATCGAGCTCTGCCCTCGTTAACTACATATACAGCGCGGACGTCTGCCCGATTTACTATGCTTCGGTGAGGGACGCGTATCGACTTCAAAGTGCTAGGCGATACCACGCAAAATTCGACATTAGCAAAGGCGCCAGGTAGGAAGGCGGTAGGTGTGGGCAAATACAAATACATGACTGCAGAATGTCCCACTGGATCTATTTCTGGCACCAAAACTCGCTCTATCGGGGAGACACCCAAAGAGCCAGCGACAGCTACTGCGATTTGATCGGAAGCAACGCCGTCCAGTGTTTTAATATCTCCTTCTGGGACTGCTAGCCTGACCCTTAACTCCGCCGGGTCGTACATTCTGATCAAGGGAACCCCCGGCGACGCCAACGCCCCCAGGCGGGTAATAACCTCTGAAACCAGGCCATCGTATGGCGCGGATAAAACATGCTGACTAGTTGAAGTCCTAGCCGCTGACGCAGCTGCCAGTCGCGCCTTGGCCGATGCCCGCGATTGCTGATATTCGGCCTCAGCACGTTCGAGTGCAGATTTGCTGATAGAGCCCTCGGAGTAAAGACGCTTCTGCCGACGAAATTCCGAATCAGCTACACCCAGAGCAGCATTTGCAGCTTCCACCTCTGCGTCTTGCGCTGCCACCCTATCCTGAGCCGTTCTGGAATCTACGCGCAAAAGGGCTTGCCCACGCTTGACGTAGTCTCCTGAACGTACAAGCAGCTCAGTAACCCTCCCAGCCACCTCGATTTCGAGTATTGTTTGTCGAGTAGCCTCAACAATTCCCGAATATTCAAGTACTTGCTCATTTTTGACGGCCCGCGCGGCGATCGACGGAAGTTCAGCTGCAAATGAGCCAGTACATAGCAACATCAGCAGGCTTGTAGCACCGGCAAGCGCTCTCCGCTTGAACAAATAAAGGCAATGCGACATGCTTTCCTCGACTATAGAAATAACAGCGAAGGTTGTTTATAACATGTTACTGTAACGTGTTACACTTCTTGTTTGCGACACAAAAGAAAGAGATTGAGCGCGAAAAAGTTGTCCGCCCAAGTACACTACCCACAAGAGTTGTATTAAGCATATGAAACCACTCATAAAAAAAGGCAAACTTGTTGTCGTCGAAGGAGACATGGACACTCGCTTGCGTCGAGTATTGGATACTGCGAGAGACATGCTCGCCACGCTAGGCTCTGCTGACAAAATCACCATTCGAGACCTTGCCGCCGCCAGCCAAGTCTCCCCGGCTACACTCTACAACCGCTTTGGTGATAAGGATTCGCTACTTGCCTTTGCAACACTGGAGTATTTCGAACTTAGTGCCGGACAAGCCTTTGTGAGCCCCGCTGGCGGATCACCGCTAAAGCGCATCGAGTCGGGCCTTCGTCTTATTGAACAAGAATGCAGGCTCAACCCCGCCTTGGCGCGCTCACTCACTGAATTGTATTTTCGAATTAGCACCAATCGAAATTTGCGCCCCCTGCTTTACAGGGCGATTTTTGATTCACTAAAAAATCCTTTAGACGCGATGTATAAGGAAGGCCTGTTTCAAAACTGGATTTCTGTAGATGCACTTTGCGTTGAAATCTGCGATCGGGCGTTTTCTGTCATCTACCGCTGGGTGCAGGATGACATTCCTCTCAATGCAATCGGCGATCATCTTGTATTCGGGACAGATAGCCTACTGCTTGGCGCATTACGTCAAGAACACCAACATACCATTGAGAAGCGGATTCGCGGCTTACTCAAAGATCCTGCCTTTTCAGCACGCCTATTACCCGAAGACATATGAGAGATAGATGGGGAGGGCGAACTTCTGATTAATCATCATACTACGCCAGCTCGCAACTCCCGTAACACGTGGTACTTTTAGTCAGCCCTGTACACACTAGCCTCATCCAAAAAAAATCGCAACTTAAACCGGCACAACTCAAGCATCACTACGGAGAAAAATCTCCGCCTGAACTTAAAACCCCGTTGCATCGCTCACTCCTTTCAGCAAGATCAAACTCCCACCCCATACGGATTTAAACGAAAAGCAGGGCTGGCATAAACAAATCAACTTTTAACACCAGCACAATAGCCCCAAGAGAAAATCGAAACTGGCTATAACCTACATATTTAAAAGCAGATAGCAGGAAAATGCCCCCACCAAGATACGGCCCCTTGAAGTTTCCAACTTAAAATTTCACAGAGTAATATATGAGAAGAAAACGCCCATAAACTCGTCGTTTACGACGAAATTTCCGTATTTGAAACTATCTTTTACATCTAATTGACTCTCCTCAAGCGAGGCGCAGGAAGCGATTTTTTAGAGCGTCGTAAAGCGCTTTACTAGATCCATCCACACCTTAACAAGGAGACTCTCAATGAACCAAACAGCACAAGATTCTAATCTTGAAGACCTTATCCATCGAGATGGGGTTCACGCCTCACTCTATAACGATGAAGCGATCTACCAACGAGAAGTAGACAAAATCTGGCGCAACACCTGGATCTATGTTGGCCACGAAAGTGAAGTACCAGAAAAGAACGACTTCATCATGAAATACATGGGGCCCGAAAAGGTCATCATGACCCGCGATGCAGCGGGACAGGTTCACCTTTTGGTAAACCGCTGTACTCATCGCGGCAATGAGGTTTGCTCGAAGGAGCAGGGTAACGCTGGTTCGTTCACTTGCCCATACCATGCCTGGACATTCAAAAACGATGGTTCGCTCATGGGGCAGGCGTTCCCGGATGGATTTAAAAATGTTACCAAAGACCAGCTCGGCCTCGACAAAGTTACCCGGGTTGAAAGTTACAACGGCTTTGTCTTCGGCAATTTTTCCGAGGATGGTCCAGATCTTATGAAACATCTCGGGGGGGCAAAGGATGCTCTTGATCGTTTGGTGGAAAACTCCCCCAGCGGCGAAATCGAAGTCAACGCAGGCTTCCTTCATCATAAGGTGGACTGCAACTGGAAACTGCTACTGGAGAATGAAACCGACGGCTACCATCCGGGCTTTGTGCATGCCTCGGTATTCAAAGTTATGGAAAGCCGGATCAATGAATTGTACGGCCATACTTCCGTCTCGGTAAGCCGCGATTACGGAAACGGCCATACTGAAATTGACCTGCGTCCAGAATTTCGGGAACGCGACGAACCGATGAGCTGGTTCGGCACCTCGGCGGAGAAGCTTCCTGAGTATATCGCACAGATGAATGCATCCTATGGCGAAGAAAAGGCACGCCAGATAATGATCGATGGCTCGCCTCACATCATGATTTTCCCCAATTTGTTTATCGCCGAAATCCAGATGTTTGTCATTCAACCATTGGGGCCAGACCAGGCGGTACAACACGTGACAGCCATCCAGTTCAAGGATTCCCCCGAAATCAACCGGCGCCTACGGCAACAAGCAATGGGATCTGTAGGGCCCGCCGGCTTTCTGCTTGCCGACGACTGTGAAATGTACGAGCGAACCCACCGCGCCCTGAAACAGTCCACAGACGGCTTTACCTATATTGGCCGAGGTGACCACCGCGAACGCAGGGACGAAAACGGCTACCTGATCGGCGATTCCACCGACGACCTACCCTCGCGAGGGATCTGGCGTCACTACCGTAATCTGATGGAGGCAGAAAAATGAGCGTCGCTAAGAAACTTGAAATCAAACATCCGAGCGTCAGTATTGATGATGGACTGCAAAGACAGGTAGAAAAATTCATTTTCCAGGAGGCCAGGCTGGCAGACGAGCGCCGCTACCGTGAATGGGAAGACCTCTGGGCCGACGACGGCATCTACTGGGTGCCCGCACACCCCGGCAGCTATGACCCCGACCAATGCATGTCAATTATCTATGACAACCGTTCGCGAATCGGTCTGCGCATCAACCAGTTTTATACCGGCAAGCGATTCACCCAGGACCCCGCCTCCGAGCTGCGTCGCCTGGTTACCAATATCGAAATTCTCGATATCGACGGCGACGAAATTCTCGTCACTAGCAACGTGGCCATTTATGA
>JBFEVY010000305.1:0-4300 GCA_041546665.1 Spongiibacteraceae bacterium
ATCTCGGTGACCTGAGTACGTCGGCGTTTTCCGATGGCAGCCAGTCATTGAACGGTGGCTTTGCACCGGGTACGGTGCGTATGGACGGCGATCTCTCCGGCGGTTTTATCGGAATGCGGCTCAATTCGCCCCTGTCCGAACCGGTTGGGGCCTTCGCCCGGTTTGGCTTATATGCCTGGGAATTTGACGGCACTTTGGAGGATTCCGCACAGCGCGGCCGATTCGTGGTAGAGGGGGCCGACCCCTATGTTGGTCTCGGCGTGCGGATGGCGCTTGCGCCCAACGCGGATGTGCAATTGGCCTACGACTACTACCTACTGGAGGCCGATGACAAGTCGATGGATTTTTCTGCTGATGCAGTGTCAGTGGATTTTGTCTTGCGCTTCTAAAGGCGGCATCCTTGCCCCGAAAATGAACAAGGTGTAATGGGCTTGTTCGGCCAAATTCGCGATACTCGGTCTTTTGTTCCGAGTGATCGTGAAACCCGCTGGGTTTTGGGGGAAAGATTTTGTTATTGGAGTTTACGCTTAACGGCGAGCCGCAACGTATGGATGTCGAGCCGGGTCAGCCGCTGCTGTGGCTGATTCGGGAACGCTTACAGCTTACCGGTACCAAGTTCGGGTGTGGAATGGGGCTCTGCGGGGCCTGTACCGTTCACCTCGACGGCAACCCGATACGCAGTTGCAGTACGCCAATCGAAATCGCCCAGGGGCGGCAGATCACCACGATTGAAGGTCTTGAGAGTGCCGACGGCACACTGCATCCGGTGCAGCAGGCCTGGCTGGATCTGAATGTGCCGCAATGTGGCTACTGTCAGTCCGGGCAGATCATGTCTGCGGTAGCGTTGCTGGCGCAATCTCCCAATCCGAATGATGCGGAAATTGATGCGGCGATGTCGGGCAATATCTGTCGTTGTGGCACATACCCTCGTATTCGTAAAGCGATCCATCGCGCGGCACAGGTTTCCGCAGCGGTCGAATATTTTGAGCCGCGTGGGGAGCAAAACGTATGACAGTGACGCGACGACATTTTCTGAAAATAGGCGCCGCTGCGGGTGGCGGTCTAATGGTCGGGTTTCAGTTGACCGGGTGCTCGGCTCCTGCAGATTATCCCCATGCTCAGCCCGGTAGCTTCCAACCCAATGCCTTTTTACAGCTTACCGCCGAGGGGCAGTTCATTTTACAACTGCACAAAGCGGAAATGGGGCAGGGTGTCTATACCGGTATGGCCACGCTTGCGGCTGAGGAACTGGGTGTTCCGCCACAGGATCTGCAGATTGAACATGCTGAGTTTCATCCGGACTTCACCGATCCAGTAATGAAAAGCATGATCACCGGTGGCAGCAGCAGTATTCGCAGCAGTTATCTCCCACTTAGAGAAGCGGCGGCGAGCCTGGCGCTGGTTTTGCGACAGGCGGCCGAAAAGCTGGGGGTTGGGGATACGCGTCAGCGACCGCTGCCACAGTTACTGGCTAACCTGAAGTCGGTGGATCGCCTGCCCGAGTTGATTTCTGTGGCGACAACATTGCCGGTACCGGAGCAGGTCGAACTGAAACCGGAATCTGAGTTTGAATATATTGGTCGTTTTAACACCCGTCTCGATGCGCGCGACAAGGTTCGCGGCCGCTCGCAATTCAGCTTGGATGTTCCCCTGGAAGATGCCGCAGTGGCGGTATTGGTGCGGTGTCCGCATATTGGCGGACACGTCACTAGCATTGATGACAGCGCGGCAAAGGCGATGCCCGGCGTTGTGAAAATTCTGGAGGTAGACGGTGCGGTAGCTGTTATCGCAGAGGGCTACTGGTTCGCCCGGCAGGCGGCGGCGAAACTCAAGTTGAGCTGGGACAAGGGGCCGCTGGCTGGAGTCAGTAGTGAGAGCCTTCTCGAAGAACGCCACCGTCTTGCCCAAGAAGAAGAGGGGCGTACGGCAGAGGAAGAGGGCGAGGCATCGCTGGCGGTTGGTGATGAGTTTCAGGTGACCTACGAGGCGCCGTACCTGGCGCACGCGACCATGGAACCGCTCAATGCCCTGGCCAGGGTGACCGAGGATCGCGCTGAAATCTGGGCGGGCAATCAGGCACCGGATATGGCCATTGGTCTTGTTGCCGCGGCGACAGGGTTGGAGTTCGGGCAAATCAGTCTGTACAACCAGATGTTGGGTGGTGGCTTTGGTCGCCGCGTGTTCCCGGACTATATTGTTGAAGCGGCGCGGGTGTCTCAATTAGCGGGTATGCCCGTGCGACTGGTCTGGAGTCGTGAAGACGACGTGCAGCACGACGGTTATCGCCCCAATGCCAGTGCGTTTATGTCGGCAACGATCGCGGATAACAAGGTGACCAGCATGCAAAGCAAGGTGGTCACGCCGAGTATTTATGGCAATTTCATGCCATTGTTTACCAAGGCCAAGCTGCCGAATTGGGTGCCGGATCTGGTCCATCGGGGCATCGCCTCGCTGGCTTCGGGGCACGATTCGTCGGCGGTGGAAGGTCTTATTGAAACTGGCTACACGCTGCCCTATACGCGCTGTAATGTGGTGTTGCAGGACACCACTGTGCCAATTGGTTTCTGGCGCTCAGTGGGGCATTCGCAGAATGCCTTTTTCAAGGAGAGCTTTGTTGATGAGCTCGCCCACCAATGTGGCCGCGACCCGCTGGAATTCCGTTTAAGCCTGCTACAGCCGGGCTCCAGGCTGGAGAAAGTATTGAGCAAGGTTGCCGAGCTGGCTTCCTGGGGAGGCGCTGGAGAGAACCGCTTTCAGGGCGTTGCTGTGCACGAGTCCTTTCACACCGCTGTGGCGGAGGTGGTGACCCTGCACAAGACGCCGCAGGGGCTGAAGCTGGAGCAGGTGCATTGCGTTGTGGATTGCGGCCAGACAATTAATCCCGAAATTATCGAAGCGCAAATGGAGAGCGGCATTATTTTCGGCCTTACCGCTGCACTCAAGGGTAAAATTGATCTGGTGGACGGCGCGGTTCAGCAGAGCAATTTCCATGACTATCCGATGCTGAGAATGTCCGAATCTCCGGCAATCAGCGTGCACATTATGGCGAGCGATGCAGAACCAACAGGAGTGGGTGAGCCCGGCACACCGCCGGTTGCACCGGCGTTGGCGAACGCCCTGTATGCGGCGACAGGCGAGCGTCAGCGCAAGCTGCCTTTGCGCCTCGGCTAAATAGCTGGCAGCAAATTTCCCACAAACCCGGTAATTCTTGCGACAATGTCGGCCTTTCCCGGCCGACATTGTTTCGGCCTCGGGCCCTGAGCGGTAAATACTGAGCGGTAAATTATGAGCAACATCGATTACTCCGAGATTACTTATCCCTACGCGACCCCCCCCCAGAAGGGGGAGTGGATCGCCGTGGCGGAGGGTGTCTACTGGTTGCAAATGGCCCTGCCGATGGCCTTGAACCATATCAACCTCTACGCGATCGAAGACCGCGACGGTTGGTGGGTGGTGGACACCGGAATGAAAATGGGGGACACCCGCGAGCGCTGGGAGTTGCTCTTTGACGGGCCAATGGCGGGCAAACCGATTGTTGGCGTGATCTGTACGCATATGCACCCCGATCATATTGGCCAAGCGGGCTGGCTTTGCAGCAAGTGGCGGGCACCGCTGTATATGAGCCTGGGTGAATACCTGGCCGGGCGGGTTTTTGGCAGCGCGCCGAATACTGAAAGCGAGTGGAGCACTGCGCAGTATTACCAGCGCTCCGGAGTCGCGGAAACCGCGTTGCAAGAATTGCTGGAGAAATTTCGGGGCTTTGGCGATATTGTTGAACCCCTGCCGCGCAGTTATCGCCGGCTCAGGGATGGTCAGGTGTTGCGGATTGGCGAGCGTGACTGGCAGGTCATGACCGGCAGCGGTCACTCCCCGGAGCATGTGTGCCTGTTTGACCCGGGCGATCATATTTTGTTGTCGGGGGATCAGATCATTCCCCGTATCACGTCCAATGTCAGCGTTATGTCCGGGGAGCCCGAGGCCAATCCGCTTGAGGACTGGTTTACGTCTCTGCGTCGTTTTCGTCGCGATCTGCCATCAGATTGTCTGGTGCTGCCGGCCCACAACGCGCCTTTCTATGGGGTGCATGCCCGACTGGACTACTTGATTGCCCACCACGAGAGCCACCTGGCGGCCATTGAACGAACCTGTGTTGTACCCAAGACCGCGATCGAATTATTCGATGTGTTGTTTACCCGCAAGATTGACGATACGGCCCTGACACTGGCGCTGGGCGAGTCGGTGGCGCATTTGCACTACCTGTATTACCAGGGACGGCTAGAGCGCGAGATCGATGCTGCCG
>JBFEVY010000312.1:0-4161 GCA_041546665.1 Spongiibacteraceae bacterium
AGGAGTGGGTGGTCCACCTCGCCATTGTCGGCGGTCTGTTATTTCTTGCGGCTAACCAAACCACGAACCCGAGCGCAGCATTGCCGCCGCCCTTGGTCGGCAGGGTTCTGGTCGGTTTGTATTTTATCGTTAACGCCTCATGGCAGATCTACTATTATGATATTCGTGTTGAACATATCGAGCAGGTTGGTGGGAACCCCGCCGTGCTGCCCGTGATAATTTCACTACAGATTGCCTGCGGTGCCATGTTCGCTCTAGGCATCAAGCCGCTACTGTCGAGTATTCCCCTGATGATCGTCATTACCCTCTCGACAATAGCGGTACATGGTGATCTGTCCGACGATGCCCCGTACCCGGCTAACCTGCAGGTTCACCAGTGGTTTGTAAAAGGCGCCATATTGGCCAGCTTGATTATGATCCTCGGAAAACAACGAGAGAGTCGCAAGCAGGTCCTGGCAACCGAATCTGAAAACAGTAGCAAGATAGCGATATGAAAATTGAAAACAAAACCATATGGATCACTGGCGCCAGTTCTGGCATCGGCCTGGAATTGTGCCGACAGCTTGCCGCAAAAGGGGCGCGTGTCGTCCTATCTGCACGGCGCCGGGAGATACTTGAAAACATCGCTGCGGAATTGCCCGGTGGTCGGGAGCGACACTGGGTTGTGCCGCTGGATCTTGCGGATGTCGACAAGCTGATTCCAGCGGTTCAAGCTGTGCTGACCGACATAGGCCCGGTGGACATTCTGGTAAACAACGGCGGTATTTCTCAGCGCGCCTACTTTCTTGAAACTGATCTCGAAGTGTATCGGCAACTAATGGAGGTCAATTACCTCGGTACCGTGGCAATGACCAAGGCCCTGCTTCCTGCTATGGTCGATCGAAGGTCGGGCATGATCGTTAGCATCTCCAGCGTAGCCGGGAAAATGGGGTCAAAATTGCGCACGGGTTATTCCGGGTCGAAATTTGCTGTAGTTGGGTTTATGGACTGCCTGCGGGCGGAAACCGCCAGCAAGGGCATTGAGTGCCTGACGGTTTGTCCGGGCTCTATCAATACTAATATTGCTCTGAACGCTCTCAATGGCAGCGGCCAGGCCCAGCAAAAAAACGACGACTCCATAATCAATGGTATGGCGGTGGAAGATTGCGTGACGGACATCATCAAGGCCATGGAAAAAGGGAAGGATGAAATTGTGGTGGGCAGGGGTGTTAGTGCCTGGGGGCCTACTATCAAGCGGTTTTTTCCTGCGTATTTTAATCGGCTCTCCGCGCGAATGGAGTATCGGTGAGTTCGATACTTGGGTAAGTCGAGCAGTTCTCTTCTTTCGTTCCGTTGATTGGTCGCCTGCTTTCGGTAGCTGGGGGGCCACTCCTTATAATTTTCAGAACGTAGGCTCTATTCCGGGTGCCGTTTAGATACTGACGAGCGCGAAAGGAAAGCGTAATCCACTCTGAGTTTTTGCTCGCGCAATAAATAATCCATTACATGGGACCTTTAAAAAGGTAAAGAGGGGAAATGCGCGAATATACGTTTTCCCAGCTTATTGTGCCAATTCGCCAGTGATTGATAGCTGAATTTGGAGAGAATGCCCAGATTGGATTGTGTGTCCAAACTAAGATGAACTGCAAGAGAAGAAAGGGCTGTCGGTCTTAAATTTTTACAGAATAAACGGATTTATGTCACTGTGAAGGGGTAGGTGAAGTTTATGCAAATTGCATACGATCGACTATTTTTTCATTCTTACTGAAGGTTCGCTTTTGTCGTGAGTTTAATCCATTGCTGCAAAACCCCACAGGCCAATTCTCCCAGCCTGTGAGGCCAATATTCCCTACCAGAGATACCGAATCTCTGCAAAAAAGCGCCGACCCGGATACACCGTGCCAAAGTGTGTGCCTGGTTGCAGTGGTACATCCTGGCTGTGGGCGAGCAGTGTTTCATCTGTCATATTTCTGCCCGATAACACCAGCGACCAGTTTTCATTCAACCCGGAAAATCGCAATTGGGCATTCAGTTCTGTAGCGGCTTCCTGGCTGTCCAATGGGTCTAGGTCGGTGCTGTAGAGCTGATCACTGCGGTAGAGTGCATCAATCCCCATACCAATCTTGAGAGGCAGGGTATCCAGTCCCGGAATAAGATTGGTCAGGCTGATACGGGGACCAAATGCTACTTCCACTTCTGGAGCGCGGGCCAGAGTTTCTCCACTGATATCACAGGCGTCCTCTTCAGAGGTCGCGGGGCAAGGGGCATTAGTATAGCTGTCGTAGTACGCATCCAACCATCCCACTGACATTTGTAGGTCGAGCCAAGTGCTGGGTATGATCCGGCCTTCTATTTCCACACCGCGGGAGATTGCAGAGGCAGCATTGCCGACACTGAAGTTCAGGCCGTTGTACATGCTGACCTGAAGGTCGTCAAAGTGGGTGTAGAACAGACCGATATTGAGCGTAGCAAGACCATCGGCAAATCGCATCTTGGCGCCGGCCTCCCAGGTTTCTGCTTTTTCCGGGGAAAACTCCAGGTTGTCAGCGTTCGCTGCTTGTTCGTTGAAGCCGCCCGCCTTGAAGGCCCGGGCATAGGTGGTATAGAGGGTAATTTCGTCGCTCAGTTCAAAGCGGGTGCTGAGCTTGGGGGAAAAGTCGGATTCTTTTCGTTGCCGTTGTTCGTCAAACGCAGTGGAATTGAAGACCGCAAAGCCCACCACATTGGCAAGCACATCACCGGCTGCGTCTTCGAAGGTAAGCACCGCATCGATTTCTTTTTCTTCCTCGGAGTAGCGCACTCCGGCGATCAGTGCCAGCCGATCGGTAATATTCCAGGTTGCCTGGCCGAAGATGGCTCTGGCTTCGGAGTATTGATCGAAGGTGCGGGAGGAATGCAGGTCAACTGCTGCGCCAGGCAAGGTGCCGGGTGTCAGGCCAAGGAGGTCTTCCGGGTTGATATTGACACCACTAACTTGGTTTGCGGCAATGATTTCCAGTATGCCCAGTAACTCCATGTCGAGCTCATAGTTGCCTTCCAAGGTGGAATCAAAATAGTAAAGGCCGGCTACATATTCGAAGCTACCAGCGGGTGAGGCGATACGCAGCTCGGCGGAGTTTTGCTGGTAATAGTCGTTGTTGCGCAGGGCAATGACTTCCGCAGCGCCCATATCGCCATCAATTGAATCATAGCGGTCGAAATAGGAGTGACCGAGTATGGCGGTGAGTGTGTACTCGCCAAGCTGGTAGTCTGCTTGGGCGCTGAATGAGTTACCCGTGCGGCCGGCGTCTTCAGGAGCATTGTGTGAGGTAAGACCGTCACCGCGGTCGGCTTCTGCCATGGGGTCGTAGCGCCGGTAGTACTCCAGGGCCTGCGGAGTTGCTTCGGTAATCTGGGTGCCCAGTGAGTTGGCGTACACACTGACGTCAGTGGCGGTGAGTATTAGGTCGAGATTGGGCAGCAGTTGCGGAAAGTCCAGTTTGATGCGACCAATTTTGTCATTGCGGTCGGCCAGTTCTCTGCTTGCGGAGACAGAATCTGGGTAATCGTCAGGATCGAGATCCGCGGTGGTGTTGTGAACAAAGCCGTCGTATTGGTCGACAGAGGCTGATATACGCACATTGGCGATGCCGGGTATGATCTCGCCACCAACGGCGAGCTGATATCGGGAACGATTAAATTCGCCTCCCATATAATTCAACGAACCGGTAAAGTCTTCAGTGGCCGCCCCGGTGGTGATATTCAGGGCGCCGGCGATGGCGTTTTTGCCAAACAAAGTACCTTGGGGGCCGCGCAAAACTTCCAGGCGCTCGACATCGGCTAGTGCCTCAAACAGATAGTCTTGCCGGCCGTAGTAGATTCCGTCAATCACCACAGCGACAGAGCGTTCAAAGCCCTTGTTATTGCCCGATCCGAGCCCGCGCATTGCGACAAAGCCCACGGCCGGTCCTGCATTGATGACCACATTGGGCGCAAACTGGGATAGCTCGTTGACGTCGGTGATACCGGCATCCTTAATGAATTCTTCGCTCATCGCTGTTACTGAAATTGGTACATCCCGGATATTCTCTTCGCGCTTTTGCGCTGTAACAACAATTTCTTCAATTTTTGCCCGCTCACCAGCATTGACCGAGTGCGGATTTACTATAGCTGCGAATAGCAACGCAAGCGCGGTCAAACGCG
>JBFEVY010000078.1:0-11765 GCA_041546665.1 Spongiibacteraceae bacterium
ATTCACAGCACCAAACCGGTTTTTATGGCCACGCAGCGTCCGATAACGACTGTCACTGCTGCCCTCAAGCATGATGGAACAATCGATAATATGCTCCAGCACCTTCGGTCCCGCCAGACTGCCGTCCTTGGTAACATGACCGACCATAAACAACACCGTGCCTGTTTGCTTGGCAACTCGGGTCAAGGCCGCCGCGCACTCTCTAACCTGCGAGACACTGCCCGGCGCGGCACTGATCTGTTCACTGTGCATCACCTGAATGGAGTCCAGCACCAAAATACTCGGGCGGAGCTGCTCAAGCTGAAGCAGAATCTGCTCCAGACTGGTCTCCGAATACAGTTTTAATGAACCGGCTTGAAGATTGAGCCGCGCGGCACGCATCGCCACCTGTTGCAGAGACTCCTCGCCAGTCACGTACAGACAATCGCGCCCCACCGCCAGGCGGCAGAGTACCTGTAAAAGCAAGGTGCTCTTACCCGCTCCCGGGTGACCACCCAGCAGAATGGCCGAGCCCGGCACCAGACCACCGCCCAGCACGCGGTCGAATTCCTCAAACCCGGTGGGAATACGCGGCAGCGCTTCAATCTTGACGTCTTCCAAGGCGGTCACACCACCGCTATCGAGCCCCGCGTACCCGCGACGACTGGCGCCTTTGCTCGCGCCGCCTCCGGAGCTGGCACCCAGGCGCACCGCAGACAGAGTGTTCCAGGCACCACAGTCCTGACACTGCCCCTGCCACTTGCTGTGATCAGAGCCACAATCAACGCAGACATAGGCGGTTTTGGCCTTAGCCATTCGATACTTTCCTCATCGCGATCCCTTAACTTCCCGTAATTGCGGCTGACAGGCATCGACCCCAGCCGTACAATGGCCAGTCAGTTTAGAGCACGAGCCCATGTCGACACCACTACCAGAACGCCTCCTGACCATATCTCCCTCACTGGCAGCCACAATTGGCCTGGAGGCCGCCCTGCTCTACCAATTACTGACCGAGTGGCGCCACTTTCTGGAAGGCCGAGCCCTGCAGGGCCAACGCTGGTATTTGCTGGACAAGCAACTGCTGGAAGAGCAACTGCCGTTTTGGCAGTGGCAGGAAACCGAGCAAATTCTGCAAACCCTTCACGAACAGGGCCTGATCGTCCTTGGCAGCACCCTTAACAGCCGCAGCGCCAATATCCGCTTTGCCCTGCCGGCAGAAACCCCATTGGCAGCGCCCACGATTGAACCGCAGCGCCCCAAACGGGAAAGCGGCGCACACTCACCGCCGTCAAGCAGCTATTCCAGCCCGGTCCCCGGACAACAGCAACTGCCCGCGAACTGGCGCCCGGACCCGGCTGCCCTGGAATACCTCAGCCGCTTCAATCAGATCAGCGACAGCTTTATTGAGCAGATTCTACCGGAATTCATCGCCCATCATCGCGAAAGCGGAGAAACCAAAAGCGCCTGGAGCAGCGCGTTCAGCCAATACGCTGTGCGGCGCTGGAAGCAGCAGCAGTACAAAGATATCGAGCACGCCAAGAAACAACCCATCAGCCGTCACTGGCGCCCCAGCCCCGACGCTTGGGAGATATTGCAACGCGACGGCATTACCCAGAATTTTATTGAGGACGCCATTCCAGAATTTATTCTCTACTGGAGTGAACTCGGTACCGCGAACAGTAACTGGAACTCACGCTTTGTGCAGCATATTCGTCTACAGTGGGCACGGTTTCGCAATGCCATCAGCACCGACCAGGAATACTCTCCCATTCCCGTCGACTGGCAGCCCAGCCCGGAGGTTTTCGACGTCCTCAAGATGGCCTGTATCGACGCCGATTTTGCCAGAGCCCAAATCCACGAATTCGTCCTCTACTGGCGTGACAGCGGCCAGGCACACCGCTCCTGGAATACAAAATTTCTCCAGCATGTAAAATACCGCTGGGCAAACAACCACCACCTTGGACAGACTGATGCGCGACAGCAACGAACTGCTGGGTCAGGCCAGCAAGCAACTGGCTTCATCGAAAAACACACCGACCGCAGCTGGGCCGACGGCCTCTGAGGCGGCGCGCCCGGAGCACAAAGAGGCGGTTATTGACGCGATCAATCAAATGTTTGCGGAGTTTGAGCTGGTCTACCACAACCAATACAACAAGGCCTTCTCAACACCGGAAAAGCTCGGTTACGCCAAAAAGATCTGGTTTAGCAACCTCAGTCACATTGCCCCAGAACGCATTATTGCCGCGAGCCACCGCGCCATTCGCGAGTCGGAATACTTACCCACCGTTAAAGGCATACTGAAATATTGCGAGCCGGACGACACCGAACTCGGCCTGCCAGACAGCCACAGCGCCTATCTGGAGGCCTGCAGAGCCCCCAACCCCAAGGCCGAGTACAACTGGTCCCACCCTGCGGTTTATCACGCCGGCAAAGCCAGCGACTGGTACTTCCTGGCCAACACTGGCGAAGCACAGGCCTACCCCGTGTTTCGCCGCCACTACGAAACCGTATGCCAACGGCTTCGCAATGGCGAACAACTGGCGCTGCCGCCCCGCGAGGCGCTGCCTGAGCACATCAGCAACCCGCTTACCCAGGACGAGCAAAAAGCCAAAATGCGGGAGATGCGCCGAAAACTCAATATTTAGGCGGGCTGCAATATCGCTCAGCACGCCCCAGGCATTTCGCGAGTGATTACTCCCCGATCACGCCCCAAAGCGCTACAATAGCGACCGCTTTATCAGGGCAGAACTCCAGCTAACAACAGGCAATGAACATGGCAGACGACAAAACCACACATTTCGGCTATCGCACAGTAGAACGCGGCGATAAGGTTAACCTGGTCGCCGGCGTGTTCCACTCCGTTGCTGCCAAATACGATTTGATGAATGACTTAATGTCCGGTGGCATTCACCGGCTGTGGAAGCAGTTCACCATTGAATCCTCTGCCGTACGCCCCGGTCAGGCGGTGCTCGATATCGCCGGCGGCACCGGCGACCTGGCAGCAAAATTCAGCCGCATCGTCGGCCGTGACGGCAAGGTTGTCCTGGCCGATATCAACGAGTCCATGCTTCAGGTCGGCAGAGAAAAACTGACCAACAAGGGCATAGTCGACAATATTGAATATGTCCAGGCTAACGCCGAATGCCTGCCCTTTCCCGACAACAGCTTTGACTGCGTCAGCATTGCCTTTGGCCTGCGCAACGTAACCGACAAAGATGCCGCCCTGCGCTCCATGCTGCGCGTGCTCAAACCCGGCGGCCGCCTGCTGATACTGGAGTTTTCGAAACCGACCAATGAGTTGATCGGCAAGGCCTACGACCGCTACTCCTTTGATATTCTGCCCAAAATGGGCAAATTGGTCGCGAACGACGAAGACAGCTATCGCTACCTGGCGGAAAGTATCCGCATGCACCCCGATCAGGAAACCCTGAAAGGCATGATGGTCGACGCTGGCTTTGTCGATGTCCGCTATCACAATCTTACTGCCGGGGTCGTTGCCCTGCACAGGGGCATCAAGCCGTGATGCCCGGCCTGCTGCAAAGTGTGGCGCTCGGCGGCCTGGAAGATGTGGTTAACCGCGCCCTGCAACTCGATCCGGCCAGCAACAAACGCCTCGAGACGCTAAACGGCCGCCGCTTTGCCATCAAACTGCAGGAGCCCGAGCTCTTTATCGCCATTGCGGTCAACGCCGGCAAACTTCGCCTGAGCGGAGAGGACAGCGGCACCTTCGACACGCGGCTTACCGGCCGCTGGACCGAGTTCACGCGCATCGCCACCGCCGACGACCCCGCTGCTGCACTCATCAATGGCGAAGTGACCGTTGAGGGCGATACCGCGCCACTACTGGAGCTTCGCCACCAACTCAGCCAACTTGAACTGGACTGGGAAAGACCGCTGGCCAGCTCCTTTGGCGATGTTGCCGCCCACCAGATTGGCAAGGGACTGCGCAGCGGCCAGCGCTGGCTCAGCCAGAGCTCGCGCACCGCACGTCGGCAGATTGAGGATTTTCTTCTGGAGGAAAGCCGCCTGCTACCGCACCCTTATCAGGCGGAAGATTTCTACCGGCAAGTGGACGATCTGCGCACCCGCAGCGAGCGTCTCGAAGCGCGACTGCGGCGCCTGAAACAACGCGTGGCCGACACCACCAACAATAAGGCCTAAGGATAATAATATGGGGTTTCGCCGTTTTTTGGCCATTGGCTGGATTTTTTGTCGCTACCGCCTCGACACCCTGATCCCCATTGAAAAACTTCCCCTGAGACTACGCCTGATTTTACTTTGGGGTCCCTGGCGACTGTTCCCCGTTCCTGAAGGCCCCCGCGGACGCCGCCTGCGCCAGGCTCTGGAAGCCCTCGGTCCGATTTCCATCAAGTTCGGCCAACAACTCTCAACCCGCCGGGATCTGATGCCCGACGACCTCGCCGAGGAACTGGCCTACCTTCAGGATCAGGTGCCGCCGTTTGACGGCGCCCTGGCCATTAAAACCATCGAAACTGCACTCGGCAAGCCAGTCGGCGAGTTGTTTGCCGAATTCGACCCCAATCCACTGGCCTCCGCCTCCATTGCCCAGGTACACACCGCAACCCTGCACAATGGCGAAAAAGTCGTGGTCAAGGTTGTCCGCCCCGGGGTCGAGCGCACTATCAATGCCGACCTCAAGCTATTATTCACCCTGGCCCAACTCGTGTCGCGCTATCTGCCCGATGGTCGCCGCCTGCGCCCTGTAGAGGTGGTAGAAGATTATCGCCATACCGTCTTCGACGAACTGGACCTGATGCGCGAGGGCGCCAATACCTCACAGTTGCGGCGTAATTTCTCAAACTCAGACATCCTGTATGTCCCCGAAGTGCACTGGGACTACACCCGTCGCAATGTCCTGGTGATGGAGCGAATACACGGCATTCCCGTCACCGATGTCGCGCGCCTGCACGAGCAGGGCACCGACATGAAAAAGCTGGCCGAGCGCGGCGTCGAAATTTTCTTTACCCAGGTCTTTCGCGACAGCTTCTTTCACGCCGACATGCACCCCGGCAACATCTTTATCGCCGAAGATCGCCCCAATTCACCGCAGTATATTGCCATCGACTGCGCCATTATTGGCAGCCTGAGCGACTTCGACCAGTACTACCTGGCCCGTAACCTGCTGGCGATTTTCCAGCGCAATTACCGGGAAGTCGCCGAGCTCCACGTCGAGTGCGGCTGGGTTCCCCCCGAGACCCGGGTACACGAATTTGAAGCCGCCATTCGCAGCGTCAGTGAACCCATCTTTGAAAAACCCCTCGGGGAAATCTCCTTTGGCCAGCTACTGATTTACCTGTTTCAAACCGCGCGCCGCTTCGACATGGAAGTACAGCCCTCATTGGTACTGCTGCAAAAGACCCTGCTGAATATCGAGGGTCTAGGCCGCGAACTCTACCCACAGCTGGACCTGTGGTCCACCGCCATGCCCTTTCTGGAGCAGTGGCTGCGCGACCGCTATTCCCCGCAAAGCATGCTGCGCAAGGTAAGCCATCGCCTACCCGGCTGGTTGGAGCAACTGCCACATCTGCCAGAAACCCTGCTCGAACGGGGCAACAACCCCTACCAAATGCCAGCAAAATATGAACTGCAACGCCAGGCTTTCGAAAAGAGTCAGGAAATTCGCGCGAAAAACCGGCGCAGCCGCTCCCAATGGCTGGCAATCCTGTCACTGGTCGCGGCGATCATCGTCGCCAAGCCCGAATGGCAGCTGCAGTTACAGACCTTACCTGCTAGCAGCATCGCACTATTGGCGCTGAGCGCGTTCTTTATGTTCCGATGTCGCAATTGAACAGTCACCCAGGGCTTCTTTATCCCCCGCCGAATAAGGTAAAGTAAGCCCCTCTTTGCACAGGCCCGGAAATAAGCGACTACTGACAATGACAATCGACAGCTCTCAGCCCAACTGGCTGGACGAAGTCAAATGGAATGACGACGGCTTGGTCGCCGCAATAGCTCAGGATGCCCGCAGTGGCCGGGTGTTAATGATGGCCTGGATGAACCGCGACTCCCTGGAACTTAGCGTAAAAGAACGGCGCGCCGTATACTGGTCGCGCTCCAGGCAACAGCTGTGGCGCAAGGGAGAAAGCTCCGGCCATGTGCAGACTTTATTGGATATTGCCCTGGACTGCGACGGCGACGCTTTGCTGCTTCAGGTGGAGCAAATCGGCGGCATAGCCTGCCATACCGGCCGTGAAAGCTGCTTCTACCGCAGCCTTGAAGACGGGCAATGGCAAAACCGAGAGGCCGTAATACGCGACCCCGAAAGCATTTACCACAGCAACAATAACTGAACAGAGATACTGGCAAAACGCATGACTCAAACAATCCTGGAACAGCTCGATGCCGTTCTCGCAGAGCGCAAAACGGCCCCTGCAGACAGTTCCTATGTGGCTAGCCTGTATCAGAAAGGCCTGAACAAAATCCTGGAAAAGGTCGGCGAAGAAGCGATCGAAACCGTCATCGCGGCCAAAGATGCCGAACTCAGCGGCGACAACAGCAAACTGATTTACGAGACAGCCGACCTGTGGTTTCACAGCCTGGTCATGCTGTCCCAGCGCGGCGAAAGCCATCAGGCGGTACTGAACGAATTGGCGCGGCGCTTTGGCCTGTCGGGCCTTGACGAAAAAGCCGCCCGCAACAGCACCCCTCAATCATAATTGAATTCATATAGTTAGGAGAAAATCATGGGCCTTGGCGGAATCAGTATTTGGCAACTCCTCATCATCCTCGCCATTGTGGTACTACTGTTCGGCACCAAAAAACTGAAAAATATCGGCGGCGACCTCGGCGGAGCCGTGAAAGGCTTTAAGGATGCCATGGATAAAGATAAAGACGACGACGCCGAACAGAAAAACATTGAGGAAAAAACCGCTGACGGCAGCACCACCGAAGCCAGCGAGCAGAAAAACGAGTCAAAATAAGCCATGTTCGATATAGGCTTTGCCGAGCTTCTGCTGATCGCCGTCGTCGGTCTGTTGGTCATTGGCCCCGAACGACTGCCCTCAACAATCCGCACCATCAGCCTGTGGATAGGGCGTTTCCGCCGAAGTTTCAATGAAATCCGCTCTGAAATCGAACGGGAAGTCGGCGCCGACGATATCCGCCGTCAGCTGCATAACGAATCGATTATGGCCTCGCTAAACGAAGGGCGGAATGCACTGGAACGACAAGCAAAACAGATTAGCGACGACCTTAATAATATCGGCGACACCGCTGCTGAAGACACCAAACTCGATTCAGCGACCACCTCCTCTGAAGAGAACGTAGAGGAAAGCACGCCGGAAACAGCGGCCGTCGACGAGCCTCAAGACGACACCGCAATACCCCACCAGGAAGATAAACACGGCCAATGAGCATCGACGCCGATACCGATCAAGGTCAACCGCTGGTTGGCCACCTTACTGAACTGAGAGACCGGCTGCTGCGCGCCGTGCTGGCCATTCTGGTCTGCGCACTCGCCCTGATGCCATTTTCTGGGGAGATATACAGCTTTGTCGCGGCGCCGCTACGGCAATACCTGCCTGAAGGCTCCAGCATGATCGCCACCGAGGTGGCCTCCACCTTCCTCACCCCCTTCAAGCTGGTACTGGTCTCAGCGTTTTGCCTGGCCATGCCCGTGATCCTGCACCAGATATGGGGATTTATCGCGCCGGGAATGTATCGCCACGAAAAGCGCCTCGCAGCGCCACTGCTGACCTCCAGCGTGATCCTGTTCTACGCCGGCCTGGCCTTTGCCTACTATGTGGTGTTTCCCCTGGTATTCGGCTTCTTCAGCGGCATCACCCCGGACGGCGTGGCCTACACCCCCGATATTGCCAAGTTCCTGGATACCGCGCTCAAGCTGTTCCTGGCCTTTGGCGTGGCCTTTGAAATTCCCATCGCCACCATATTGCTGATCAGCGCCGGCGTGGTGAACGCCCGCAATCTGGCGGAAAAACGCCCCTATGTGATTGTTGGGTGCTTTGTGTTCGGGATGCTGCTGACCCCGCCCGACGTCATTTCACAGATGCTGCTGGCGGTGCCGATGTGGCTGCTCTTCGAGATTGGTATCTTCTTTGGCGGCCTGATTGAAAAGCGCCGTGCGGGTGAGACTGAGGACTAAAGCGGTTTCGCTGATAACTCATACAGCGGCGCCTGATCGCGCCGCTCACCAAGCCTTCTAGGCCCTAGTACTCATCTGCCATATTGCCATAGCCCATGGCCAGATTTTCAAAGCGGGTATGCTTGCCGACAAAGGCCAGGCGGGTCGTGCCAATTGGGCCGTTCCGCTGCTTACCGATAATGATCTCAGCCACCCCTTTGTGCTCGGACTCCTCGTTGTAGACCTCATCACGATAGATGAACATGATCACGTCGGCATCCTGCTCGATCGCCCCGGATTCACGCAGATCCGAGTTAACCGGACGCTTGTTCGGGCGCTGCTCCAGTGCCCGGTTCAACTGTGAAAGCGCCACCACCGGACAATCAAATTCCTTGGCAATCCCTTTTAACGACCGCGAGATTTCCGAGATCTCAGCCGTCCGCCCCTCACTGCTGCCCGCGACCTGCATCAACTGCAGGTAGTCGAGCATGATCATGCCGATGCTGCCGTGTTCACGCAGCACCTTGCGCGCCCGGGAACGGACCTCCGTCGGCGTCAATGCCGGCGTATCATCAATAAATAATGGTCGGTCTTTAAGCTTGCTCACCGCCGCGCTGAGCTTGGGCCAATCCTCTTCTTCCAGACGACCTGTCCGCATACGGGTCTGATCGATCTTGCCCACCGACGACAACATCCTGATCATCAACTGACTGGCCGGCATCTCCATACTGAACACCAGCATCGGCAATTCAGAAGATAGCAGGGCGTTTTCCACCAGGTTCATCGCAAAAGTCGTCTTACCCATAGAGGGTCGGGCGGCGACGATAATCAGGTCGGAACGCTGCAGGCCCGAGGTCATCTCATCCAGCTCGGTAAAGCCGGTGGTGAGGCCGGTGATCGCTTCGGTGCTGTTGAACAGCTCGTCGATTTTATCCACCGCCTGCTTGAGCAGCGGATTGATCGGCGCCAAGCCCCCGGTTTTGGGCCGCTCCTCGGCGATCTGCATGATGCGGCGCTCGGCCTCATCCAGCACCTCGTCGCTGCTGCGACCCTCCGGGTTAAAGCTGTTGTCGGCAATATGATTCGCTGCGGAAATCAAGGCACGGAAAATCGCCCGCTCCCGCACCGCCTCGGCATAGGCGCGAATATTCGCCACAGAGGGAGTATTACCCGCGATTTCAGCCAAATAGGCCGCGCCGCCGACCTCGTCCAGCTTACCGGCGCGGGCCAGGGTCTCGGCGAGCGTAACCACATCAATGGGCTGATGCTGCTCAACCAACCGCGCCATGCAGGCGTAGATATGGCGATGCGCCGGGCGGAAAAAATCCCCCTCGTTAACCGCATCGGCAACGGAATCCCAGGCCTCACCGGCAATCATCAACCCACCCAGCACCGACTGCTCCGCCTCAAGGGAATGCGGAGGAAGCTTCAGCTGGGCAAATTCCGCCTCGAGATCAGGTGGAGTATCTGTGTGGGGATCAGGCTGCACAGGCGTACCAAAATAAAATGCGAGCAGAGGATTGTGGCAAAAAAAAAGCGTGCCGGCTACTTACCGAAACACGCTTTTCGAGGGCCACCCGTTAAAGGTTCAGCCGCAAACGAACACAGCTACCCCGCAGGACATTAGCCCAGTAACGCGGGATAGCAACGAACGTTTTGGAATTGCTTACTCAGCAACAACCGTGACGCTAACAGTCTGGATAACGTCTGAGTGCAATTGCACTGCAACGTCATAGCTGCCGATTTCGCGAATCGGGCCTTCCGGCATCCGCACTTCGCTCTTGTCGATTTCAGCACCAGCAGCATTTACCGCATCAGCGATGTCGCGGGTACCGATTGAACCGAACAGCTTGCCACCTTCGCCCACATTGGCTTCGATGGTTACGCTCAGTTCAGCCAGCTTCTCTGCGCGAGCTGTTGCTTCGGCGAGCTTGGCTGCCGCAGCGGCTTCCAGCTCTGCACGGCGAGTTTCAAAAGCCGCTACGTTCGCTTCGGTTGCCGGTACAGCCTTGCCGAAGGGAATCAGAAAATTACGGCCGTAGCCCGCCTTTACATTTACTTGGTCGCCGAGATTGCCCAGCTTGCCAATCTTTTCAAGCAGAATCACTTGCATGGTTCCAACCCTCTCTTTGCGTCTGCGCCGCCTACTGTTCCGGACGAACAGGCAGACGCCGTCTAATATCAATCCAACTATCTACAATGGCCGCCAGAATCAATACAGCCCATAAAGGCCCTACTAAAGTCAGCGACACGTATAACACTACCAACCACACCCGACCGAGACCGAGCCTGCCGACTACCCCGTGGGCCAGTGCCAAACCCGCTACAATAAAGGGCAGCACACAGCAAATTCCCCAAAATCGGTAGGCTTCGCCAATATTGACCAGCAACAGCATGGCGGCCACCAGGCCAACGCTTACAAGTGGAGGCAACCGCAATTGCCACATTTCCTCTTGGAAGCCACCCGGCTTGTACAGCAGCGCCTGCCACCAGCGCGCGAGCATCACAGCCAGCACGCTCCACAGTGTTGTGCTCACCCCGATGACCGCGGCGATATCTGTGGTCTTCACCGACAGCAATGCGCTTTGTGGCGCCTGCTCGCGGATCTGATCAAAAACCGGCTGAATCATCGCCAGCACCGAGGCCAAATAGCCCTGGGCCGCAAAATTCAGCACGGTGGCACTTGCCACCCCTGATAGCGCAGCCATCGCCAGCGCATAAGGCCAATACTGGTAACTGCGCAATACCGTCGCAGTTGCCGCGCTGCCCAGCAACATGGTCAACGGCCCCACATCCTGGCCCAACATGGCCACCGCCAGCGCCGGCAGAAATGCCCAAAACACGACATAACTGCCTTCAGCCCACCCTTTTCTCAGGGTTACCAGGGCGGCAGCCGCAGCGCCAACCCAGGCAAATAACACGGTTCCCATTCCCAGACCGGCTATCGCCACAGCCTGAGCGCGCCCCTTCATAATGAACTCGGCGAGTGGGCGCATCGGGAAATTTTACTTATGGCTGTCGGTGTACGGCAGCAGAGCCAGGTAACGCGCACGCTTGATAGCTGTAGACAGCTGGCGCTGGTACTTGGCATTGGTTCCTGTGATACGGCTTGGAACAATCTTGCCAGTCTCAGAAACATAGGCTTTCAGCGTGTCCAGATCTTTGTAATCGATCTCGCGAACACCTTCAGCGGTAAAACGACAAAACTTACGACGACGGAAAAAACGTGCCATGATTGATCTCCTTAATTCCGAAACGGATGAGGTTCGCGATTACTCAGCGCTTTCAGCCTCAGGGGCTTCTTCTTCGCTGCTTTCATCTGCATCTTCGCTAGTGGTTTCGCGACGCTCTGGACGCTGATCACTGCGGCTGCGGCGCTCGCGGCTCTCTTTTTCGGCCTTCATGATGGGCGACTCTTCAGTCACAGCCTCATCACGACGGATGATCATGTTACGCAGAACGGCGTCGTTGTAACGGAAGTTAGTGGTCAACTCTTCCACTGCTTCAGCGGTCGCTTCAACATTCATCAGCACGTAGTGTGCCTTGTGGATTTTGTCGATAGGGTAAGCCAGCTGGCGACGGCCCCAATCTTCCAGACGGTGAACCTTACCACCATCTTTCTCGATAGCCTGGGTATATCTTTCGATCATACCCGATACCTGCTCGCTCTGGTCTGGATGAACCA
>JBFEVY010000404.1:0-2569 GCA_041546665.1 Spongiibacteraceae bacterium
AGGCTGGTGAGACTGCTGCCGTGGCTGAGAACGCTGTGTGGGCGAGCGAGAAGGTGTCTTGGCAATCGGTGAGCCTCGGGGGCAACAAAGTTGGGTACCGGCAGCTGTCCCGAAAGGCGCGGCGCGGAGAAGTGCTCAGCGATGAATTGCTGTCAGTCAGTCTCGCCCAGCCGGGTTCTCCGGTGAGGCATAGCGAGATTCGGCTGCGCTATCGTGAAACCGAGGCCGGCCGGCCACTGGCGATGACCAAGATTATTTCGGCAGACAGTGTTGACCAGACCCAGACTGCAACGGTTAAAGGGGCGCAACTTCGGGTTGATTTTGGTGACGGGGCCGAGCGCCTTTACCCCCTGCCTGAGGACTACCTGATGAATGAAGGGGTGCGCAGGGCCCTGCTGCAGCAAAATGGCGAACAGCGAAAACTACGCTACAACAGCTGGAGTTTTAGCCGCCAGCGCTTTCAATCCATGGTATTGAGCGCGGAGCCCTTTAATCGGCAGATAGTGGAAACGGCGTTGGGGAGTGAGGCGCTGCCCCTTCTGGACGCTGGCGACGGTGACTACCGCTGGTTACTGCGTCAGACGAGGGAGGGAGATAATGCAGGGGAAACCTTCATCGTAACGGATTCAGCATTTTTCCCCTTGGCGGAATTTCACCGTAGCGGCGGCGATTTATTTGCGGCGGTGAGCTGTGACAAGGATTGCGCATTGGCTGAATTTTCCCCTGTCACCCATGTCTACCGCCAGTTGATTCGCTCTCCTTACCGGATTAATGATTTAGCGCTCGCCGGGAAGATCCGCTATCGCCTGGAGGGCGACTTCGATCTGGCAATTCCCGCCACGGGGGAGCAGTCAGTTCACCTGCGCGACGATGGCGGGGTTGAGGTGACGGTGTGCGACGACTGTGGCGACGAGCCGGCGCCGTCTGCCCAGGCTCTGGAAATCGCCCTGTCGGCAAACTACTGGTTGCCGGCGGATCACCCGGAAATCCGCAGTGTGGTTGCTGAGGTTTTGCCTGATCGTGACTTGAGTATTGATGCACGAATGAAGCGCCTGACTCGCTTTGTGACCCGCCATATGAATGAGGTGGCAACCTATGCCGGGTATGCGAATGCCCTGCAGGCTCTGCGCAGTGGAGAGGGTGACTGCACGGAACATGCCCTGTTGCTGGCTGCGCTGGGTCGGGCGGCGGGGGTGCCAACCCGGGTTGTATTGGGCCTGGCATATAACAACGAGCGGTTTTTGGGGCGCCGTTTTGTGTTTGTGCCCCACGCCTGGGTGCAGGCCTGGACCGGCGAGCGTTGGCAAAGCTATGACAGTGGCCTGGGGGCGTTTACCGCGGGCTATCTTGCGCTGGGCTTAAGCAATGGAGAGCAGGAGATAATACTGGACGTAAATGAGCAACTGCACCGACTGAAAATTACCTCGGCAATACAGGTCAAATCGCACTGAGGGAGGAGCGGATGCCGGTCTAGCACCGGCATCAAGAGGAGGTGTGTCGCTACGCTTATTCGTAGGCGACGGGCATTTCCTGAAGGGCTTCGTCGCCGGCAACGTCAACATCGGCAACCACGACGGCATCGGTGCTGCGAACAGCGCCAACAACTACAACTTCTTCCAGCTGCAGCCAGGATTCTTCAGCAACCGCAACGGTTGACAGTACCGCGAGTGAACCCAGGACAGCACCTTGTAAAACTGATTTCATTTTCATCTGCATATCCTCTAAACCTGATTTGGGACAGGTCATCAATCTAACTTGATGGGTATTATGCGAAATAATTGTTACAGCTATATGTCAGTCCTGTGAAATATGACTGCTATGTTAAAAATGCGCTGGATGATGGCTGCTTAGGCGGACGAATCCAGCAGTTGCAGCAGGGTGGTGATCTCGCCTTGCAGCGCTGTCAGCGCGAGTTCAATGCTGCTCTGTGGGTTCGACACCCATATTGCATTGTCGTCGATGGTGACCTGAAGCTGCATATTGCGCTCAGCTAATTCGCCGAGCTGATTCAGGTGGGCATCGCTGATTTCAGCAACGGTCAGTTTGGCCTGACTGCGAAGGGCGTTTTCCTGCTCCTTCCACCACTGGCCTCCGGCGCGGTCACCGTAGCTGATAACGAGCACGTGTTTGGCCAGGCTGAACGCCCGCCGCAGCCGTTTTGCACTCGGTTGGCCCAACTCAATCCACAGTTCAATTTCGTCGCTGAGGTTCTTTTGCCAGAGATCGGGTTCGTCGTCGTTGCTCAGCCCCCGGGTGAAGTGGAGCGAGTCGCTGGCGAACAGGGTGAAGGCCAGTAGCCGCAGCATCATCCGCTCATCGGGTTCAGAGGGATGGCGCGCCAGGGTGAGGCGGTGCTGTTGATAATAGTGGCGGCGGATGTCACTGATATCTACGGCCGCTTTGAATATCGTTGCGGTCAGGGCCATTGTGCAGACCTGTTCTGACGCGGTCCGGCCAGCCACCAGATAATGAGGCCGAGCATCGGCAGGAAGATAATGAGAAGAATCCAGAGCAGTTTGTTAACCGTGGGTTCGCGGCTTTGCACAATATTGAGAATGGCCCAGATATC
>JBFEVY010000348.1:0-3575 GCA_041546665.1 Spongiibacteraceae bacterium
ACAGCCGCTCTCACGCTGATCACTATTTGGTCAACGCCTTACCGCAAGAGAACAATACCGAGGTTCTGGTTTCCAGATAAGCCCTGGCGAGGCGACCAACACCGGCAACAGCACCACAATCTGGTATCATGGCCGCGAATCATCTCAAAGAAGATTGCTTTGCCCAATGGCCCTACGGAATATCTCGATATCAAACACCTATGTGCGCGCCGTCGTAAAGCATAGTGCCAAGGCTGGATTATCCCCTGAAGACTTGCTGCGCAGAACAGGAATCTCTCCGGGCCTGCTGGACCAGCCCAATGCCCGCCTTCCGGTGACCCAGTTCGCGCGCTTGTCGACTATCACAATGCTTGCGCTCAATGACGAATTTCTCGGTTACGGCAAGGGGTACTATCTTCCAGGCACCTGGGTAAACATGTGCCATGCGACGCTGCATACCAATTCCGTTGCCCACACCCTGGCCCGGTACTGCCGCTTTTTCCAGATGTTTGACACCGATATTCGGCCATTTTTAAAGGCCGATGGTGAGCAGCTCAAGGTGGTGTTTGAGGCCTCTGACCCCGACTATCCCTACGAGATTTATGCCTGGGAACAACAGCTCTTCAATTTACACCGCTACCTGAGTTGGCGAGCCCGCCAGCACCTGCCACTACTGGCGGTGACCCTGAGCTATCCGGAACCGGCGTTTTCAGAGGAGTACCGACGTATGTTCCTCGGCTACCCGGTGCTGTTTGAACAACCGGAAAACGCGCTGGTGTTTTCAGCGAAGGTTGGCGAATTACCCGTCAACAAGTCAGAACTTTCCCTGCAGCGCATGTTGCGTCACCCCAATCTGGTATTACTCGCCCAACAGTATCGACAGAGGAGTTACACCGCTCTGGTCAAGCAGCAACTCAACCGCAATCTGCAGACCATCCCCAGCCTTGACCAAATTGCGTTTTCCCTTAAGCTACACCCGCAAACTTTGCGCCGACGACTGGCCAGCGAGGGAACAAGTTACAACGAAATCAAAGCGCAATGTCGCCGCGATACGGCGCTCTACTACCTGGGGCGCTCGAATTTGTCGATAGAACAGATCGCACTCAAAGCCGGCTTTTCAGAAACCAGCGCATTTACCCGGGCCTTCAAGGGCTGGACGGGGGTTGCCCCGCAAACCTACCGCAACAGAAACTAAGTCGTCTTTTTTCCCACAAAAAAAGGGCGACATCGCTGCCGCCCTTTTGCTTACTGTTTTAGCGCAGATTTAGATTCGTTCGATGATGATCGCAGGCGCCATACCACCGGCAGCACACATGGTCACCAGGCCGCGTTTCAGATCGCGACGCTCCAGCTCGTCGAGCAGGGTGCCAATCAACAGCGATCCAGTTGCACCAATGGGGTGACCCAGTGCCATTGCACCACCGTTCACGTTCACCTTGGCGCGATCCAGATTCAGGTCGCGGATGTACTTCTCAGTTACCACCGCAAAGGCCTCGTTGATTTCGAACAGGTCGATATCGTCGATAGTCAGACCCGCATTGGCCAGGGCTTTCTTGGTCGCAGGCACCGGCGCGTTCAGCATCAGGGTCGGAGAATCACCCATATTTGCCATCGCTACCACACGGGCACGGGGCTTGAGGCCATTTTTCTTGGCGTACTCAGGTGAAGTCATCAACAACGCACCCGCACCGTCAACCACACCGGAAGAGTTACCACCGTGGTGAACGTGGCTGATTTTCAGATCAGGGTAAACTTTGTGGATCAGGCTAGCGTAGGTTGTACCCTGCTCGTCCAGCGGCAGGTAAGCCAGCTTTTCAAAAGCCGGGCGCAATTCAGACAGCGCTTCCACCGTTGTTCCCGGACGAGGGAATTCTTCTTTATCCAGTGCCAGGCTGCCATCGGGGCGATAAACCGGGATCAGGCTCTTGTCGAAATGGCCGCCGGCAATGGCCGCCGCCGCACGCTCTTGGCTCACAACAGCCAGCTCATCCAGTGACTGACGGCTGATACCTTCCAGCGTAGCGATGGCATCGGCGCACACACCCTGGTGAGGCTGGGGGTGCATTTCGCGCAGTGTCAGGTTACCGGAATCCAGAATCGGCGGCGCATCGTTACCGTTGCCGTAGGTGGACATCATCTCCGTGCCGCCCGCGACTACACACTCTTCAAAGCCAGCACCAATGGTTGCCGCACCCAGGTTCACAGTAGTAATACCTGAACCGCAGAAGCGGTCAAGCGTTACCGCGCTGCTGCGCACATCATAACCCGCTTGCAGGGCTGCCATACGGCCAAGGTCGCTGCCCTGGGTACCGCGCTGAGAGCTCGTGCCCCAGATAATATCGTCAACCTCGGAGGTGTTGAGGTTATTCCGCTCGGCAATCGCCTTAAGCACAGTAGCACCCAGGTGCTGGGGGTGAAGGTCTGCCAATGCGCCCTTACCCACCTTGCCAATACCACGCGGGGTACGGCAGGCATCAATAATCCATACGTCTCTCATTTTATTTCTCCTGATAATCTCAATACTCAGTTTTTCGACTGACTCACTTCACGTACTTACGCTGAACTCAGGTCAAAACCCCTTTGTCGCGCAGCGCAGCCAAGGCCTCTGCGTCATAGCCTGCCGCTTCCAACAATACAGACTCGGTATCTGCGCCGGGACGCGGAGCCCCGCCACTGACCTGAGGCGCGCTGCGACTGAATTTAGGCGCAGGGCCGGGTTGAATGTGTCCACCTACCTCAATAAACGATCCACGCTCAACATTGTGCGGATGCTTGGGGGCCTCGGTCATATTGAGAATCGGCGCAACGCAGGCGTCGGTGCCTTCAAAGATCGCGGTCCACTCATCGCGGGTTTTGGTCTTGAACACGTCGGCCAATGCCACTTTCATATCAGGCCAGCGTGCAAAATCGTTCTGATTGCCGAATACCGCCGGATCAAGTTCAGCCTTTTCCATCAACAGCGCGTAAAATTGCGGCTCGATGGAACCTACAGACATAAAGCCGCCGTCCTTGGTTTCATAGGTTTCGTAGTAGTGCGCGCCGGTATCCAACATATTGACGCCGCGCTTGTCCTGCCACTGACCGTTATTGAAGAAGCTGTACATCATGTGCATCAACACAGCGGAACCTTCAACCATTGAGGTATCCACCACCTGGCCCTGACCACTGCGAGACGCTTCCAGCAGCGCGCTGACAACACCAAAGGCGAGGAACATTCCACCGCCGCCAAAATCACCCACCAGATTCAGCGGAGGCAGAGGCTTGTCACCACTGCGGCCGATGGCGCCCAGGGCACCAGACAGGGAGATATAGTTGATATCGTGTCCCGCGGCATGTGCCAGAGGCCCGGTTTGCCCCCAGCCCGTCATGCGACCGTATACAAGCTTGGGGTTGCGCGCCAGGCATTGCTCAGGCCCCAGTCCCAGACGCTCCATTACGCCAGGACGAAATCCTTCAATCAAGGCATCCGCGGACTCACAAAGTTTGAGTACGGCTTCAATGCCCTCAGGACTTTTCAGGTTCAGCGCAATGGATTTTTTACCGCGTTCGCTAATTGAATTACCAAAGGCCGCGCCCTCAGGCACAGAGCGCCGGGT
>JBFEVY010000273.1:0-4971 GCA_041546665.1 Spongiibacteraceae bacterium
AGTCCAGATTCAGTGCGGCTTTAAATAACATAAAATGCACATCGGTCAGCGCGGCAATGTCGCGCTGATAACCACCGCCAATGACCGCCGACACTGGCAGGCCGGCGCGATCGCAGTAGTCAAAGACCAGGCGGTCGCGGGCCAGTACCCCATCACTGCTGATATCGAAGTGACCCAGGTCGTCGTTGATATGTATATCCACTCCCGCATCGTAAATCACCGCGTCGGGCCGAGCCTCGGCAATAGCGCGCTGCAGTGTGTGTTCAACGCTTTGCAGGTACTCGTCGTCGCGCAGGCCCTTTGGCAGGGGTATATCAATATTTGAGACCTGTTTGCGAAAGGGGAAGTTTTTTTCGCCGTGGATGGAGACGGTAAAAATGTCGTCACGACCGCTGGCCTGGCTGGCTGTACCGTCGCCCTGGTGGACATCGCAGTCAAAGATCAGAACGCGATTTACTCCGGGGCGGCGCAACAGGTTTAGCGCCGAAAGGTAGAGGTCATTCAAAATACAAAAACCTGATCCAAAATCGAAAAAGGCGTGGTGGTAGCCTCCGGTCAGGTTCAGCGCGCGGCCCTTTTCCATGGCCAGCTCCCCGGCGAGAATGGTTCCGGCTACCGCAGTGAGTGTACGTTTGACCAATTGTTCTGACCAGGGAAAGCCGATACGGCGCATGGCCTGTCGGTCGAGGTTGCCGGTAGTGAATTGCTCAAGGTAGTCCGGGCAGACAATGCCGCTGAGTTGGTTTGGGCACAGAGGCTTGGGTCGAAAAAATTGCGCGGGTTTGATGCCTTCTTCCACCAGCCGGTCGTGCAGCGCTTGATATTTCTGTATGGGAAAGCGGTGATTGCCGGGCAGATCCAGCCGGCTGTAAATGGGGTCAAATATCAGGGGAATCATGCGGATTATTTTGTTTCTTCCTGTGGCTTTGACTGACTGCGAGCCCGACGGGCGAGTACCGAGTATTCTACCCACGCTTTTCATCTGCTTGTAGCACTGATCGCCCCGATTCTTTGTTAAGGCCCCGTTCACTGTTTGTCGGGTACTTTGGGGAGGCTTGGCAGAAGCACGATGCGATGCCATGCTGTTCAGCTAATCGTCTAAATGTGCAAGGGGCTGCCATGTTAAACACTAGACCTGATCGATTTCACGGAAGTAATGTACCGACCGGCTTGTTGCGCCGGTCAGGCCTTGTCTGCGGTGTGATTCTCGCGCTGCTGGCGGGCTGCGATGCCGGACCTAAGCCGGAAAAGGGTGTGGAAATCCAGGTTTCCGGTCAGGGAGAGGTGAAGGCAACGCCGGATCAGGCGGTGGTTCGCGCTCGTTTGAGCCTGCACGGGAAGGAGAGTCGCCCTCTGCTGCAACGCGCCGAACAGGTAATGGAAAAAGTGTTGACGGCGCTGCGTGACGCAGGTGTTGACGACAAGGCCATTAGTGCCGGCCAAGTGCAGTTGCAGCAGAACTGGATTTATCACGACGGGAAACGTCAGGCCGACGGTTATACCGTACAACGTCCGCTGGCAATCACCCTGGACAGTATTCAGGCTTATCCGGGAGTGATTGATGTTATGTCGGCGCAGGGCATCAATACCATTGAGGGGGTCAGTTTTGACTACTCCAATCGCCAGCAACTTATGGATGAGGCCAGTACGCTGGCGGTGCGCAATGCACAGCATCAGGCGACTGTAGCGGCAGCGGCCTTTGGTGACCTGAAGTGCAAGCCGCTGCAGATTTCCCTCGGGGGGACCCACCTGCCGACGCCGCGACTGGAAATGGCCAAGCTGGCGGTGGCGGCGGACAGCGCCGGTGCCTACAATCCCGGTGAGCAGAACCTGTCTGCCAATGTGTCGGTCAGTTTTCTCTGTCGCTGAATACGTGTCGTTGCATAATTTGTGAACTCCTGGGAGCGTCTCTCGGGAGTACCCATCGTCCGCAGGTAAAAAACCGCAAGAAAATCCCCAGTCAAGCCTGATAAGCCGTGGCAATACAGTCTAGAATGCGCGGCCATATCGAATATCGCGCGTTGCTGTTGACGCGACGCCTGCATGCAGAAAACAGGAAGACACCATGTGGTTTAAAAACCTGCTGATTTACCGTTTTACACGACCTTTTGAATTGAGCCCCGAACAGGTCAATGAAATGCTTGGCGAGCAGGAATTCGCACCCTGTGGCAGTCAGGAAATGTCGTCCCTCGGTTGGGTCAAACCCCTGGGGCGGCAGGGCAGCGAGTTGGTGCACACTACCAATGGCTGCATCATGGTTTGCAGCCAGCGGCAGGACAAAGTGTTGCCCGCGGCGGTGATCAAAGAAGCTCTTGAGCAAAAGGTTCAGGATCTGCGCGAGGAAGAGGATCGCGTTCCCGGCCGCAAAGAACGGCTGGATATGAAGGAAGAGCTGGTTTTTGAAATGCTGCCGCGGGCCTTTGCCAAATCGCGTAAACAGTACGCCTATATCGACCCCGCCAACGGCTGGCTGGTGGTGGATAGCGCTTCTCACAAGCGGGCCGAGGAGTTGATGGTGTTGCTTAGAGAGAGCCTGGGCAGCCTTCCGGTGATTCCACTGACTGCCAAAAATACTGTTCACCACAGCATGACCGACTGGTTGAAGTCCGCTGCGCCCAGCGGGTTTGAATTGGGTGGCGAGTGTGAATTGATCGATGCGGCGGACGAGTCGGCGGTGATTCGCTGCAAAAACCAGGATCTTGGTTCAAAGGAGATTCTCAATCATATCGACGGCGGTATGTTTGTCAGCAAGCTGGCGCTGAGCTGGTCCGGTGGGCTGGATTTTATCGTTGATGATCAATTAACCGTTAAACGATTGCGTTTCAGCGACCTGATCATGGAAAAGGCCGATGAGATTCATACCGACAGCGCGGCGGAGCAGTTTGATGTGGATTTTGCCATTATGAATGCGGAACTGGCGCGCTTTGTTCCGACCCTGCTGGAGGCCTTTGGTGGCGAGGACAGCGGCGAGACCGAAGCGGCGTAATTCGGGAGCGATCCCCGTTCCCTTCTATCGCCATGCAGGTATCGGCGAGTTAGATTTTTGCGACAATAAAAAGGTTCATCGCTGATTCGGGTGGTAGCTTGCTGTTGAGCTTGCAGGGCGCCACGTTTTCCCGTGAACGCCGCAGGGCGGTGACCGCAACATAGTCAAGCACTGCGCCCAAGGTTGCGCTTCGCTTTGCTCAACAGCAACCTACAGCAGCCACGTTCTGTCCACCAATATTATCTATGAACCATTAAAAAAGCCGCGGTCCATACTCGATACATTGAGTACAAACCGCGGCTTTAGCGCCGAGTGGGGACTTACTTCAGGTCAAAGCGATCGGCATTCATCACCTTGGTCCAGGCCTTGGCGAAGTCTTTCACGAACTTCTCCTTGTTGTCGTCCTGAGCGTAGACTTCCGCGTAGGAGCGCAGGATCGAGTTGGAACCGAACACCAAGTCGACCCGCGTCGCGGTCCACTTCACTGCGCCGGATTTGCGGTCGCAGATTTCGTACAGATTGCTTCCCGCTGGCTTCCACTGGTACTGCATGTCCGTCAGGTTCACGAAGAAGTCATTGCTCAGCACGCCTTCGCGGTCAGTGAAAACACCGTGTTTGGTGCCGCCGTGATTGGTTCCCAGTACCCGCATGCCGCCGACCAATACGGTCATTTCCGGTGCGGTCAGGCCCATCAATTGGCTGCGGTCCAGCATTAACTCTTCCGCAGAGACCCGGTAGTCCTTCTTCAGCCAGTTGCGGTAACCGTCGTGAATGGGTTCCAGCACTTCAAATGAAGCGGCGTCGGTCATCTCTTCGGTGGCATCGCCTCGCCCGGGGGCGAAGGGAAGCGTGATATCGACACCGGCGTCGCGGGCGGCTTTTTCAACCGCAGCGGTACCGCCCAAGACGATCAAGTCAGCGAGGCTGACCTTTTTGCCGAGACTCGCCTGAATATCTTCCAGGGTACTGAGCACTTTGGTCAGTCTTTCTGGCTCATTGCCTTCCCAGTCTTTTTGTGGCGCCAGGCGTATACGTGCACCGCTGGCACCGCCGCGGTTGTCAGAGCCGCGGAAGGTCCGCGCGCTGTCCCAGGCGGTGGCTACCAATTCAGAAACACTCAGGCCGCTGCTGAGCAGTTGCGCTTTGAGGTCGGCAATTTCCGTCTCGCTCAAGGTGTAATCCACTGCGGGTACCGGGTCTTGCCAGATCAGGTCTTCCTGAGGCACGTCGGGGCCGAGGTAGCGGCTTTTCGGTCCCAGATCGCGGTGGGTCAGTTTGAACCAAGCGCGGGCGAAGACTTCAGAGAAGTAGTCCGGGTCTTTGTAGAAACGCTCGGAGATTTCCCGGTAAATCGGATCCTTGACCATGGCCATATCGGCGTCGGTCATGATCGGGTTGTAGCGAATGGAGGGATCTTCCACGTCGACCGGCTTGTCTTCTTCCTTGATGTTAATGGGCTCCCACTGCCAGGCGCCCGCCGGGCTCTTTTTCAGCTCCCAGTCGTAGTTGAACAACAGGTAGAAGTAGCCGTTGTCCCACTTGGTGGGGTGGGTTGTCCACGCACCTTCAATACCACTGGTGATAGTGTCGCGGCCCATGCCCTTGCGGTTTTTGCTGGCCCAGCCAAGACCCTGTTCCGCCACGTCAGCGGCTTCCGGATCGGCGCCGAGCAGCGCGGCATCGCCGTTGCCGTGGCATTTACCCACAGTGTGACCACCGGCAGTCAGAGCAACGGTTTCCTCGTCGTTCATAGCCATGCGGGCAAAGGTAACGCGCACATCTTTTGCGGTTTTAAGTGGGTCGGGCTGACCGTTCACACCCTCAGGGTTAACGTAGATCAGTCCCATCTGTACGGCGGCGAGGGGGTCATCCATTACATCGGGCTCATTGCCGTCCATGCGGTCGTCACTTTTGCCGAGCCACTCCTTTTCAGAGCCCCAGTAGGCGTCTTTTTCCGGATGCCAGATATCGGCGCGGCCGCCGGC
>JBFEVY010000143.1:0-8676 GCA_041546665.1 Spongiibacteraceae bacterium
GATCCGCCTCAAGCGCAACGCCCTTTGAACTGCTATAGGTTTTAAAATCCTTAAAGGCGGCGTAACAGTCATCCCATTTGCTGAACAACCAGAAACCGTGCTCTTCGTTATAATGCACGGGATCTTCTTCCCTTAAACATTTGTACCAGGGGTAAGGATCGTCGTGAACCTCATGGGAATACGGGCTGTAGGACGTGGGCCGTAGTAAAGCTTGCTGACTCATTACACACCTTTCGCTGTTATGAATTTTATTATTGCCGGGTATCACTAGCGCGATCCCGAGCTTTGCAGTGCAGGCTTACGCTACCACAGCACTTGCAATTTAGTAAATATATATAGATTATTTAATAAATACTTGTTTACCATTTAGCTTAGCAGGAGCTATCTTGCCGACAGATCATCACAATGGATTAGGCGCCGCCTGGGAACGCTATCGCAGCAACCCCATCAGACACCTGGGCGCTCTGGCGGCATACGCCGAAAAGCACACCATGGCGGCGCTGACCGCTAAGGGGTTTTCACAGCTAAGCATGCAGTTCAGTGCGCCGCTGTCGCTGCTCTCACAGCGCCCGATGCGACTCACCGATATGGCCGAACGCCTGAATATGAGCAAGCAGCTTTGCCTGCAGTCGCTCAGGCCGCTAAAGGCCGCAAACTATATTGAGCAGCAAGCCGACCCCAGCGACGGCCGCGCCCGACAAATGGCCTTGAGCCCACAGGGTAAGAAACTGATTCGCCAGGCTGCCCGTGAACTCAGCACAATCAACCAGGGTTTTGCCAAACATCTTGGCGAAAAAAATCTACAGGCATTCACTCGCCTGCTGGCAAAACTCGCCACTGAACTGAATATTCCCGCGCTGATCAGCCCCGCCAGTGTTGCACTTCAGGCCAGCACCATGCTGGGCATCGTCAACCGCCATCTCCACACCCAACTCACTCAGAAGCTCGCCGATCGCGGTTACGGCAATATGCAACTTTCCTACGGCCAAGTGTTGTTATACGTCGACCTCGGCGGAACCCCGATGAAGGACATTGCCGAGAAAAGCGGCGTCAGCCTGCAAGCTCTGTCCCGCACAGTTGGCGAACTGGAAAACCGCGGCCTGATCTCACGCAGAACCGACGCGGAAGACCGCCGAAGTCGCCTGGTGTTTTTCACTCCCACTGGGCTAAACATGATTCAGACCTCCGTCTCGGCGATGGACGAACTTGAAAATGAGATGCAGACACTATTCGGGACCGCGGCGTTCAAACGTTTTTGCCGCTATCTCGAAAAACTTTACAACACGACGACCCCAGAGCAGGACATTCTGAAACCCTACACACCGGAACGCGCCGCTATCACCCTGAACACTGGAAAATCAGATGCTGCAACGTCAGGGAAAGGGAACAGCTCGCCTCTCGACACAAATGCCCCAGGCCAGCAGGAAATACTGGCCTTTCTCGCGCAATGCCTCTCCGGCACCCCACCAGCAGATGACACGGGCCAATGGGTTCGCAAATGCCTGGGCGACCAAAAGGCGCAACAGCTCCAACGCCATCTCGCCACCCTGGGAGAAAAGCGCATCAGCTAGGCATTCCCGAGAAACGCGCAAGCGGGCCCCTTGAGCCCGCGCCACGTTTAAAACTCATATCCGATCTGCAGGCCGTAACTGCGCGGCTTGCCCTTGGTCAGCGTAGCCGCACCTAACCGCGCGGAAACCGCAAAGCCGCTGGCATAGTAATTTTCATCCGTCAGATTATTCACATAGGCAGTGAAGTGCAGATTCTCGGCGGGATACCAGCCCAGGCGGAAATTCCAGGTGGTCTGTTCTTCAATAAATGAGCTGTCAAATTCGTCGGCAAGATAATCGATGCCGGTAAACAACTCGCTTCGATAATACACAGAGAGCCGCGGCACCAGCATTCCAATCGGTGTCAGCCAGCTGTAGTTCACCGCGAGCGACCAGGTTTCCTCCGGCACGAGGGCAAAGGGCTCATCGCTGCGGTCCGCAATAAATTCGCCCTGCCCCGGCACAACAACCGTTGCATCGAATTCATCGTAGGACGCATCCGTCCAGGAATAACTGCCCTGAACAAACCAGTTGCCCAACAACAAAATGGTTTCCAGCTCCGCGCCATTGACCTGCGCCTTACCCGCATTGGTCAGATAGAGAAACAAATCCGATATACGTTGGCCCTGCTCTGCCACGCGAACCTGAATTTCTTCATAATCCATCATAAAGGCGGCCATATTGATTCGAACTCGCGAATTCAAGGCGTCCAGCTTCATACCGATTTCATAGTTCACGACCTCCTCGGGGTTAAAGGGCACCAGTTCAGGCCCCTTAGGTTCAAAGCCTCCGGCCTTAAAACCCTCGGAATAGGTTGCATACACCATAAAGCTCTCTAAGTGCATATCTTCCAGCCAGGCTTCCGGCGCAACCATCGACAGCGTCGCCGAAGGCGTGAAGTTATTCCACTTGGCCTCACCACTGTCCGCATTCTTATTCACAATAATGGGCAAGTCCGGCTGGTTAGTCGCCAGATTATTAAACTGCGCCATGGTAATCGGGGTGTAGAGACCCAAGGGAGCGAGATACAGCGCGCCGATGCGAGTACCGTATTCCATCGAGTCAATTTCAAACACCGTCATCGAGCGCTGACGCTCCTCATGGGTATAACGGGCGCCCAGCGTTAACTGCAGATAGTCGGTAAGCGAATAGCTGCCCTGGGCAAATAGCGCCCAGCTCATATTCTCAATATCGCTGCGGTTGGCAAACATCGATGTCAACGGCAACACCAGAGTGTCGTCAAGCAAGCCACACACCGAACCCAACAATTCCGCACCGAGACTACAGGCATAGCTAAGCCGCACTCCCGCCAGCCCCTTGGGACCCACTACCTGGCTAAAGGGGTTATTATTGATTTCTTCATAGGAATAAAAGCCACCGACGGTGTAGGTCAGCGCGTCATTAAACGCCGCACCACTTAACTGAAGTTCCTCACTGAACTGAAAACGCTCCTCTTCCGGCACGGCTTTACCGTCCGCCCGCAAGGCGCGATTCAAAGATTCTGTACCGCTGTCCAGTGCCGGAACGCGGGTACCATCCTGGTCGTCATTGCGGCGTATACCGCCCTGCCAGCTAAACGCCGAAATACTTTTTAAGCTCAGACCATCCGGCAGCGACCAATCGAGCGTTAACGCCGCCATGGTGTTTTCCATGCTGATTTCACTGTGTGCCTGATTCAGCTCAAAGGCGTTATCGCGACTCGCCTGCTCACTGTCGCGACAAGCGTCGGAGACTTCCGGCTGACCGGGGTAACGCAACTGCATGATATTGGCATCGGGATTTTGAAACAGACAGGTCATCCCCACGCTGAGTTCGTCTTGCTTGCTCCAGAAGGCGAAAACGTCCATCGTCAGTTTATCGCTCACATCCCAAAGCAAGCGCATGGAGGCGGCCAATCGATCCTCATCGGCGAAATCGCCGGAGCCGTTGCGGTTGTTGAAATAGCCATCCAGTCGACGGCTGTTTAGGGCCATGCGCATAGCGGCTTTGCCATCGAACAAAGGCACATTCGCACTCAGCTTGAGATCCTTTCTGCCGTAATTACCCACATCCATCAGCGCCGAGCCCGACACCTCTTCCGTGTTTGGCATTTTGGTGGTCACCAAAATCGCCCCACCGGTATTGTTTTTACCAAATAGCGTACCCTGGGGGCCGCGCAAAACCTGAATACTTTCTGTGTCGACGGTATCCAAGAGCTGACCATCCTGGCGGGCAATAAAAATGCCGTTCAGGTATACCCCGACACCGGGGTCCAGTACCGAGGTTGCCTCGCGCTGACCGATACCACGAATAAAAATGGCCGGCGTTTTCGAACCGCTCTCACCAAATTGCAAACTCGGCACGGAACCCTGAAGATCCGTAATACTGGAAATACCGGCCTCTCGCAGCGCCTCCGCGCCCATCGCGCTCACCGCAACGGGAGTTTCCTGCAATTTTTCCTCTCGCTTACGCGCGGTAACGTATACCTCTTCTAATACTCCGGAAGATTTATTGGCAACCGGCTTCAGCCCCAACTCCACCGTCGCCAGTTGCTCTCGAGCAAACAGCGCCGGGCTAGAGCAGGAAAAGGCGAAGGCAGCCACGTAACTGATTAGGTTTTTGCGCTTTAGAAAAATCATATCCACCCCATTTTATTTTTAACGCAGATGAGCCCGATTATTGTTATAGGCGACCCAGCCAGTGGGTGATGAAATCCAGCATGTAAAAAGTCAGCATACTGGCGCTCAGGCCAGCAGCAATCACCACGGGCAGCGACCAGCTTTGTTTTTTGCGCTCATCAATCAAGTAGTAAATTGGAAAGCTCGCTACAAAATAGGTGGCGTAAATGGCCGATCCATAAGTGAGCATTCGCGCCATATCCTTGTAATAGAAGCTCTGCGCAAGCATCGGGTTGGCCATTGCCTTGGTTTCTGCCCAAGCCCACAAATACCCCACAACAAAGACCATGACGGGAAACAACAGGCGCTTGCCTGGCACGTGTAAACGCTGCACCTTGCGTAGCGCTATTCCCGCAGTAGCGTGATAGGTCATAAAGTAAGCGTGGGTAAAGAAATACATGATCAAGGGAACCCGCTGTTCCCCAGTGCCCAACAGCGCGGAGTCCAGATTGCTTGAAGCATTGGGATAGTTGTAAACCATACCCAGCAGGTCAAAGAAGTATTCCGAACCGAAGTAATTGCCGAAAAAGCCAAACACAAACAAATACACATTTGCCTTGAGCCAATAGCTTTCATACCACGGCGCTGTCGAGCGCTGCCGATGCAGCAGCGCTGGAATAAGCACTATCGGCAGCGCAACAATAGTGGCGTGCAACAGCAGTATTCCATTGCTCGCACTTTCCGCCCAGCCCGTCACCATCATCAACCCCATCAGCGCCATCCAGACGGGGGTATACATCAGAAAAAACGCTTCGACCCAGGCTTTGTCAGGGTTATCGGATAACCACTTATTCACAATTACATCCTTATATTTATTATTTGTTGTTGCGCCAGTTGTTGCGCCGGTTAGGCGCGAGCGCTATCGCCCCGTTACCGCGATTTTCACCATCGCCAGGGTATTGCGTAACTTCTCCACTCGGCTCGGCTCTTCTCGCAATTTGCGGTGCCCCTGTAGCAACTCACCTTTGGCCTGGCGATGGATTTTCTGTTTCACGACATTGTCCAGGGCACCGGCACCGGCAAGCTGAAAGAAGCAGTCCTTGGCATTACCGAGATCAAAGAAATCTCGCTGCCATTTCCATTGATAGTTACCCGCGTATTCAAACCATGAGCCGCCGATACCGGCAATTTCATAGTGGCTACCATCTTTGCGCGTATAGGGTGCCACTTGTTTCCAAAAGCCCACCACCGTGCCGCGTTTTTCATCGATGATGATGTCGTGATACGGGTACTCCCATTCCTCGAAACCCTTCATCTGATAGCCCAGCGCAATATCGCAAATTTCCTTGCGACCATTTGCGACAAATTCTTCGTTGGGACCAATATTCCAACCGTATACGGCATCCTCTGTGTACATCGGCCCCAGGTAACGTGTCCAGTCACCCGCCTTTTCGGCATCGATATTGGCCTGCAGCCATCGCTGCACCATCTCTTCCAACTCTTCTCTCGGATAAGACTGATTGGGGGGACAAATGGACGCGACACGTTTATCTGCCATAAATTACTCCTTGTGATTGTTATTGCTTGAATGAAGTAAGGACGGGTTAGCATGTTGTGCGGTGAGGTGCCCCTCGTGTGCCAGCCAGGTAAGGCTGTCCCGCAGAGTTGTAGCGAGATCGCGAAAAGAAAAACCGAAGTCGCGCTCCAGCTTGCCGGAGTCCGCACTGACCAATCGCGTGGCAATACGCGCCGACTCCCTACTGAGCGGAAACTCGATCGATACCAGTCTGCGCGCCAAATCCATCAACGCGCCCCCCATGCGGAGCGCGGCGCCCGGTAGTGGCAACACGCGAAGCCGGAGCCCACAATCCCGGCGCAGCACGTCTGCCAACGCTGACCACGGTACAAAGTGGCCACCGACAATATAGCGCCAGTTTTCGGGTTCGCCCTGAAAGCCTTGTTTGAGCATCATCACATGACTCTGCGCCAGGTCACGCACATCAACAATCTGCAAGCCGGAGCTGGTCACCGGCACAAAGCGGTTAACAAACAAAGTTAGCGCGGCATTGCTTTCAGAAAGCCCTGGATCTTCCGGGCCCATCACTGCCGCGGGGTAGGTAATCACAATGGGCGCACCAGCGCGTTGCAAGTCTCGTACTCGGTGTTCGCAAGCCAGTTTCGCGCTGGTATAGGCATCACCGGCTGGACCAAAGGGACCGTCCTCAGTGATGCGCGAAACGTGTTCATTCATCAGCACGGCAAGACTGGAGACGTAGATAATTTTAGGAATCCCGAGTTTCACCGCAGTTGCGACGACGTTTTCTACCCCGGCCAGATTTGCCTGCAGAGTTTCTGCTTTATGCCGGGGATCGAGATTGACCACAGCAGCAGCGTGAATCACCGCGTCACAGCCGAGCAAACCGGCTTCCACTACGCGTTGGCCACGCATATCGGCCACATAAAAGTCGAGATTGTCGTAGCCCTGCGCAGTGAACCACGACTGTGCCCGTGCGCGATCCCGCACCAGCATTCGCAGTTCACAGCCAGCGCGCAACAACGCCAGAGCGGTGTGTGCGCCAACCATTCCCGTCGCCCCGGTCAGAAACACCTTCACAGTTATTCCTCGACCAGCGTCAAAGCCTGATTGGGACAAAAGCGCACCGCCTTTTCGAGCCTTTCACGATCAGCCGCCGAGATATCAGATTGAATAATTTCCATAGCGCCATTGTCATCCAGACGAAAATAGCCGGGGGCCTCACCGACACACACCGCGTGGCCCTGACACAAATTCATATCCACTTTTATTTTCAGCGACGGCGACGCTGCGCCAGCAGAAAACGGGCAGCCACTGCCATCGGTCTCGACGTTTGCACTACCCAGCTTGGAACTAAAGCTCTCCGCCGGGCGTTTGCGATAGCGCACTCGGCAGGGCGACACCGGTTGCACAATCATTTCAGAATAGTTATCGACATACCGCGAGGGCTCGTCGACCAACTCAAAATCGTAGCGCCGCATCAGTACCGCAAAAATAGCCTTAATCTGAAACATCGCAAAGGCATTGCCGGAACATTTATGTTTTCCGCCGCCAAAAGGTTGATAGGCCATCAGGCGCTTGTCTTCCGCCCGTTCCGCGGTAAAGCGATCTGGATCAAAGACCTCGGGATTGGGAAACAATGACGGTATGCGATGCGTCACCGGCGGACAGGTCCACAACATATCGCCAACATTGATTTTATAATCCTTGAACTTCAGCGGCTCACTGACCGCCCGCATCAAAATGATCAGCGGGGGATGCAGGCGCAATACTTCCTTGAGCACATTTTCCAGGCGCGGCACTTCCCGCAGGCTCTGAAAGGTCACTTCACCGCTCTGCCCAAGCAATGCATCCAGTTCCTGTCTGACGCCGGTTAATACCGACGGATGCTTGAGCATTTCCAGCAACACCCAGGCGGCGGTGCCGGAACTGGTGTGGTGACCGGCAAAAATCGCCCCGGTCAGCAAACCGGTGATTTCATTATCGTTCAGTGCTGTACCGTCCGCGTAGCGCATATCGATCAGAGTCTGAAACATATCGGACGGCTTTTCGGCCTGGGATTCCCGACGCTTTACGATCTGCCCCACCAGCTCCTGCAGGCGCTTTCTCGCCCTGTCCCGCCGTCGAAAGCGGGGCAGCGGCAGCCCGGGAAAATGATAGGCTAACGGGTGCACCCCCTGCTCCAGATCGTGATAGATTTCGGCAAATTCATCGCTCAGCTCGTAGCGGAACTCGCGCCCCAGCAAACAATGGCTGGCGGTGTTGATGGTGAGCCGCTTCATAAAATCGACCAGCTCGATTTCGCCGCTTTCACCCCAACCCGCGATGGCTTCCTCAACTTCCTGAACGATTTTTGCGGAATGGTCGCGCATCGCCTCCATGCGAAGGGAAGGCATCAGCATTTTAAGCTGTTCGTTTTTTCGCTCGTTGGGCGCATCAAAGACTAGCCCCTCACCAAAGATTGGCGTCATTAATTTGTAGGCCGCTGACTGATCCAACTGCTCGTCGGAGGAGCGGTAAAACAGCGTACTCGCCTCTTCCCCGGTCAACAGTATGATCTTTTGCCCCAGCAGCTTGAAGCTGACAATCTCACCATTCTCGTCAGCCATCTTTTTAACGCACCGGTAGGGATTGCGGGCAAAATCGAGCATTCTCCCGAGCAGCGGCACGCCGCCCTTTGCCGCGGGCGGCTCCCGCCCATCAGTGACCATTGCAGCAGAATTTGCGACCATTTCTCGCTCCTTAGCACTGCTTACGCAGCGGACTTCTTATAGTTATGTGTCCATTGGCGCACCCAACATCAGCTGGCGAACCGGAAATAATTGCGATTCCTACTGACAATGGCGCCTTACAGGTTTACACTTTATGGAAACATGTAAAATTACAATATCACCTATTTGGACTATGAACGCCTCAGCTTCGAAACAAACCACCTACAACGACACCCAGCAACGCATTCTCGACGCCGCGATCGGCTGCCTGAAGGACTGGGGAA
>JBFEVY010000172.1:0-7767 GCA_041546665.1 Spongiibacteraceae bacterium
CAGCTCTATTTCGCGGCCTATAATTTTTACCGGCGTCTCCATAAAGACTGGGTTTATCTCACCATGACGCCAGAGGTGTCGTTTTCCCGCTCCCGCGACTGGCAGGCTGATCCGGCAGTGACCTTTCGCCTGGATGTTTATTTTTCCGAATAGTGTGAACCCTCGCCATTCTGTAGTGCACTGGGCCGCGCAGATTCTGTCCTGCTGGTACGCATTTTGCTAAAATTGTGTAGTAGTGTTGAGGCAATGTGCTGTAGAGAGGTAAGAATGGGCAGAGCAGTTGAGGCAGGAGGCCCACTTTTACGTCTGGGAGTGATGATTCGACAGTGGCGCAAGGACCGATGTTTAACGCAGGCAGACCTTGCTGAGCAGCTTGATATTTCAATTCGCCATATGAGTTTCGTTGAGGGTGGCAAGTCTCGCCTAAGTCGGGAAAAAATCCTGAGCTTGGTCGATATCTTGTCAATTCCCCATGCCGCCAGGGCACTTTTGATGGCGGAGGCGGGCTATTTGGATGCCTCTGACGGCGTAGATGAGAACGAGTCCGGCAACTTGCCGGGGGAGTTGGTTAATCAGCTCTTTCTATCCTACGACCCGATTCCCTCCTATATGCTCGACGCTCAGCTAAATGTGATTGCCTCGAGCTCGGCGGCCCAGGATTTTATCGCTAAGGTCGAGTTTAGCCCGGTATTTTTCGAAGAAAAGTTTAATCTCCTGCTGACCTTGGCCAGTGATGACGGGTTTAAACCCTTTGTCTACAACTGGGAAGAAATTATGGCGACCCTGATTTGGCGTTTACAGAAAAATCACAATGCTAACAGGGGTAATGGCTCTTACGCGCGTTTGGCGGCGGAGCTTAGCGCCCGGGTGGGTAGTCTGGAGCGCTTTAATAATGTGACTGGGCACAAAGCAGAGCGTGGTATCAACAACCTGGTTTTACGCCTTCCCGGCGTAGGTCGCGCTGAATTTATGCATGTCATGAGCGACTTCTACGGACCGCTACGTCATGGGCGCTCAACTCGTTACCGGGTAGAGACTTTTTTCCCCGCCGACGAGTGCGCAATGAAGGTGCTGCAGCTGTTTCTATACGGCCATCGATCTGTGTGGGCGAAACCCCGCTATGAGTTTTATTTTGGGGAATGCCAGGATAGGTCGATTTAAACTAAGCTACACGCGGTCGGGCGCTTATTGCATGGCAACTAGGGCGTCGCGTGCTTTGCTCGGGTCGTTTGCAAGCTCGTTAAGGGCCCACATTCCCGGTTGTACTGTAATGGTGTTTAATCTGGCAAAGCCACCTGATTCGCAGACAGAGCGAAAGATTTGTACCCCGTCACTGTCGGGGTGGCGATAGCTGGAGTTGATAAAAAAACGATAATTGCCGTCGCTAAGCCGGACTTTGGCGTATTTTCTCTCGAATGCAGAATACCGCGGTACGCCAATTTCTTTAGAGATAGCCTTTCGACAGCTATCGTACGCTTCTATCTCATTCTGTGAAGCAAGACTTGTGTTGGCGAACAGCATGGGGCTTGCGACAATAAGTCCAGAAAAAAAATGTTTTGCGAGCATGGGGCACCTCAATGCGATTTTGGTTTTAGCGGGATTTTCAGCATCGTTTCATAAGCGCAGGACGAAGGTAATTACCTCAGAGGTAATATCTCATTCATATGATGTATGTGACCTAGTGTCGCGTGTGCGCAGAATAACAGGAATATAAAAATGCCTCGAAAGAGCGTGGGGGAAAGCCGAAATGGCGAATGAATTTGATTATGTAAAAACGCGGCGTGAGGATGTCAAAGCAATCTCAGCTAAGGTGGAAGCGCGCATTGCCCCTTTGTTAAGACTCGCAACCCGCTTGAACGTTTATGTTTTCAAAAAGAGCCGGGGTCGCCTGATGAAGACCTTTATCGGCGGCGCGCCGATCTCGGTGGTGACGACTACCGGGGCGCGTTCCGGTAAAAAGCGGGAGGTGGCGCTGATTGATATCAACTGGGGCGAGAAAAAGCTTCTGGTTGCCTCCAAGGGTGGGATGAGCAAGCACCCGTTTTGGTACTACAACATCAAGGCCAATCCGGAAGTGGAGATCATGGCAGGGGGTAAGGTCGCAAAATATCGGGCCGAACAGGCCAGCGACGAGGAGAAGCGCGAGGTGTGGCCGGTGCTGCTGGAGGTATATCCCGATTTTGATGAATATCAGGCGCGAACGGATCGCAATATTCCGGTGTTTATCTGCAGCCCATTAGTGGAGGGCTAAGCGGATGCAAAACCAGCAGCGCGTTTTAGCCTTTCACGGAGTGGTGATTTTAACCCTTGGCCTGCTATCCGGTATTGGATTCTCTATCGCCGCGTCGGGTGCAGTCGAGGGAGTGGATTATGGGAGCTGGCGCTTTGCTCACATGGAAGGGATATTGAATGGTTTATTGGTGGTGGGGGTCGCCGCTGTCTGGGCGCAGCTTGATAGCGCCCGCCCTGGTATTCGCTTGGCCCGCTTCCTTCTTATCTTGGGGTGTTATGCCAATATTCTTGGCCCGATTATCACCGCCTTGTTTATTGGTCATCGAGTGATTGTACCCGCGACATTTTTAGAATCAGTCGTCGTTTACGGCTTTTATATTCCCGGCACCTTACCGTTGATCTCACTGATTATTTTTGCTTACGCACTGTCTCGGCCGGCAGCAAGAGAGTATTCCTAGAATGTTGAGGCGGTGGCTGTCGCTAGGGTTGGCGGCGTTGATTCTGGGCGCGTGTAATAGCAGTTCAGACGGCGGGCAGGGTCGCAGTGGCGATAGTGCGATGAGCTGCGGTGAGAATCTGACACCCGGATTTCCCCGCTTACAACGGGAAGGTCGTTGGTTGATTGATCAGCATCGCCGGGTAGTGATCTCTCACGGCGTGAACCTGGTATGGAAAAATGCGCCCTTTGTGCCGCCGGATACTCCCGAGGGCTTCACGGCTGCGGATGCTGATTGGCTGGTTGAGCACGGTTTTAACACGGTTCGAATCGGAACCCTGTGGGTGGGGGTTTCGCCTGACCAGCCGGGCCAGATTGACGAAAGTTACCTGGACAGGTGGGAGCGCATAATCAAACTGCTTTCTGACCGGGGGATCTGGATGCTGTTTGATTTTCACCAGGATATGCTTGGCCCGATTTATCAGGGCGAGGGGGTTCCTGAGTGGGCCATTCTCGACGGTCCCACTACGAGTCTGCTGGGCTCACCGTCGTTCGGGTTTCCATTTAATTACTTCACCCCTCAGGTGTCGGAAGCCTTCGACAACCTCTGGAAGGAAAAGGGCAGTGTTTGGCAGGGGTATCGCGCAGCGTGGATGGCGGTGGCTGAGCGCTGGCGTGAGCAGCCCTACTCCATGGGCTACGATTTGCTCAATGAACCCTGGGCGGGATTGGAGTGGTTGACGTGTATTGTATTGCCGATGGCCGGTTGTCCCGCAGCGGACAGGAACGAAATACAGCCGTTCTATGAGTACGCCATTGCGGGCATTCGCGCGGTTGACCCGAATAATCTGGTTTGGATGGAGCCGCAGTTGCTTGCCGGGGGAACGGGATCGCCTACGGGGTTTGAGCCCATTGATGGTGAATTGCAGCTAGGCTATTCAGTGCATAATTACTGTCCTCTGTCGGCACTGTTGCAGGCGGTTCAGCTAGGCTTGCTTGCCGGCCTGCCGGTGTCTCCGCAGGACACCTGTGATTCGTTTGAGCAAAATGTCTTTGAGCAGTCCCGGGTGACGGCAGAGCGCATTGGCGCGGTAGAGCTGGTGACGGAGTTTGGCGCCAGCGATGAGCCGGAGCTGCTTAGCAGAGTGACGGCCACTGCAGACCAACACTTGGTTGGCTGGCAGTACTGGGCCTATAAAGAGTGGGCGGATCCGACGACGCAATCCCAGGAAAGTGGCAGTCAGGGGCTGTTCACCGACGATGCCAATCTCAATAGCGCCAAGCAGGAAAAACTCGATATTCTTGAGCGCCCTTACCCACAGAGCACTGCGGGTGAGCCCCGCGAGCTAAACTTTGATCCACTGACCAGGGAGTTTAACTACCGCTATCAACCCTGGCCGGCCACAGCAAACACGGTGATTTATCTGCCTGAACGGCATTACCCCAACGGTTACCAGCTCGATATCACTGGTGGCACAGGGGTTTCCTCCCCTGATGCAGAACGTCTGGAAATTCTCAATAACGGCTGTAGTGAGGAGGTCAGTGTGCGAGTGGTGCCGCGCACCCTCTGAAGGTTTTGTGCGGTGACTTCTCCGGTGCAGGGCGCCTGAGCCGGGTGTCATCAAAATATTTTTCCCCTGGGTGGCCTCTTCGACAACGCTCTGCGTTATTCTTGTCCCGTTTAAACCGCATTCCCGGTTGGAAGGGTTTTCCTTCGAGCTGAAATCCCCGCGGCGACACTGATTCACTTTTCTATCACGAGCTGGCGCAGTTCGTGCATCTTGTCTGTAACATTGCCGCGCTGTAATAGCAGGTTGTGGGGTCTTCTGGGGTAGACCATTTCGTCAATGAGGATAGCATGACAATTCGAATCGCCATTAATCACAATACGTATTACCGATTTGACCGCCCGGTTAAAGTCTCGCCACATGTGATACGTTTGCGTCCGGCGGCACATAGCAGGACGCCAATACTCAGTTATAGTTTGAAGGTAAAACCTGAGGAGCATTTTCTTAACTGGCAGCAGGACGCCTTCGGCAATTATCTTGCTCGGCTTGTTTTCCCGGAGAAAACCAAGGAACTGTGTATCGAGGTTGAAGTGATCGCCGATATGACGGTGATCAATCCCTTTGATTTCTTTGTTGAAGACTACGCCGAGCAGTACCCATTTTCCTATCCTGAGCAGCAGAAAAAAGAGTTGCTCCTCTACTTGGAAAAGCAGCCCCAAGGGAAGTTGTTTAACACCCTGCTCAAGTCTTTGGACAAGCCGAACGACCGAATTATTGATTTTCTGGTGACGGCCAACCGCACCGTGCAGGATGCGGTTGAGTATTCCCTGCGTTTTGAACCTGGGGTGCAAAAACCGGAAGAAACGCTTGAGCTTGCCAAAGGCTCTTGCCGGGATTCCGCCTGGTTGCTGGTCCAACTGTTTCGCCATATGGGGCTGGCCGCGCGCTTTGCGTCGGGGTATCTGGTGCAGTTGACCTCCGACGAAAAATGCCTGGACGGGCCCTCTGGGCCGGAAGAGGATTTTACTGATCTTCACGCCTGGTGCGAGGTGTATCTGCCCGGTGCGGGCTGGGTTGGCCTCGATCCGACTTCCGGTCTGTTTGCCAGCGAGGGGCATATCCCTCTGGCTTGTACACCTGACCCGGTATCCGCCGCACCCATTGAAGGGATGACGGAAAAATGTGAGGTGGAGTTCGACTACCTCAACGAGGTCACCCGGGTACTGGAAGATCCCAGGGTTACCAAGCCCTATAGCGACGCTCAGTGGGCAGATATTTTGCTGCTCGGGGACGAGGTCGATCGGGAACTGGTCAAGAATGATGTGCGCCTGACCATGGGGGGCGAGCCCACCTTTGTGTCGATTGACGATATGGAATCGGCGCAGTGGAATACCGAGGCACTTGGTGCGGACAAACTGAGTCTGGCCAAAACGCTGTTGTTGCGGCTGCGCGATCATTTCTCTCCCAAAGGTCTGCTGCATTACGGGCAGGGTAAGTGGTATCCCGGTGAGGAGGTGCCGCGCTGGGCGCTGGGTCTGTTCTGGCGTACTGATGGCGAGCCCCTGTGGAGCCGGCCAGAATATCTGGCGCGGGTCGATAAGGACTACGGCCACGATATCAAAGTGGTGTCCAAGTTTGCGAAACGCTTGGGCAAGCGGTTGGGGTTGGCGGACAAATATGTTCAGCCCGCTTTTGAAGATGCGCTTTACTACCTGCTTCAAGAGCAGAAAATCCCCGCCAATATCGATTCTCTTGCCGCGCGGGTGAAAGATGATTTGGGCCGGCGTCGCCTGGCGCGTCTCGTTGAGAAAGGGTTTACCAAGCCCACGGGCTATGTGCTGCCGCTGGAATGGGACGCCATGGCGCAGCGCTGGAACAGTTCGATGTGGGAGGTTAAGCGGGAGCGTTTGATTCTGACACCGGGGGATTCACCAATGGGGCTGCGCCTGCCTCTTGGCGAGTTGAAGGCAGCGGTCGAGGACGAGCCGCCAACGCCGGACCGGGACCACTTTGAACCCCGTGAGCCGCTGAAGAAGCGGGAAGAATATCTCGACGGGCAAGCCCATATGCCGCTGCACAGCACGGCCGAGCCACAAAAAGTGCAGCCTCAAAATCTGGCTGCATCCCGTGAAGTACCGAGCGCCTCAGCCGCGTCGGTGGGCGGTGTGCTGATTCGCACGGCGCTGTGTATAGAGCCCCGGGACGGCAAAGTGCATGTCTTTATGCCGCCGTTCTACGCCCTGGAGCAATACATCGCGGTGTTGACGGTACTTGAGGATATTGCCACCGAGTTGGATGCGCCGCTGATTATTGAGGGTTACGAGCCTCCGCGGGATCCGCGGATGCAGAAATTGCTGGTAACACCTGACCCGGGTGTTATTGAGGTAAATATCCATCCCGCCAATAACTGGCGCGAACTGGTGGCCAATACCGAGGAGCTGTACAGCGCCGCGCGGGAGTCCCGACTGGCCACCGAAAAGTTCATGCTGGACGGCCGTCACACAGGTACCGGGGGCGGAAACCACATTACCCTGGGTGGCGCGAGTCCCGCTGACAGCCCGATTTTGCGCCGGCCGGATTTGCTGCGCAGTCTGGTGAGCTACTGGCAACATCACCCGAGTTTGTCCTACCTGTTTTCCAGCGCCTTTGTCGGCCCCACCAGCCAGGCACCGCGGGTGGATGAAGGTCGCGACGAAATGCTCTACGAGATGGAGATCGCCTTCCAGCAGATGCCCGATGGCCTCGCTGACCAGCCCTGGCTGATTGACCGGCTGATGCGCAATCTGCTCATTGATGTGACCGGCAATACGCATCGCGCAGAATTCTGTATCGATAAACTGTATTCCCCGGGTGGCGCAACCGGACGTTTGGGTCTGCTGGAGTTCCGTGGTTTTGAAATGCCACCCCATTCGCGCATGTCTTTGGTGCAGGCTTTGTTGATTCGCACCCTGGTGGCGCGCTTCTGGAATGAGCCTTATCGCAAGCCTCTCGTGCGGTGGGGAACATCGCTGCACGATAAGTTTATGCTGCCGCACTATATTTGGGCGGATGTATCCGAAGTTGTAGCGGACTTGCAGAGCCACGGTTTCAAATTTGATCGCGATTGGCTGCTGCCTTTTGAGGAATTCCGTTTTCCCCACTACGGGCGCACGGTCATCGATGATATCGAGATTGAACTGCGCTGGGCGATAGAGCCCTGGCACGTGCTCGGCGAGGAAGTGGGCAGTTTTGGAACCGCCCGCTACGTGGACTCATCGGTGGAGCGCCTTCAGGTGCGAGTGAAAGGGTTGACTGACGGCCGTTACGTGCTGGCGTGTAATGGTCGCCGTGTGCCGCTGGCCAATACCGGTCGCCATGGCGAGTATGTTGCCGGGGTGCGCTATCGGGCCTGGGCGCCGCCTTCGGCCTTGCACCCGACGCTTGGCGTACATACGCCGCTGACCTTCGACCTGATCGACACCTGGAACGGCCGCTCCATCGGGGGCTGCAGCTACCACGTCTCCCACCCGGGCGGGCGCAGCTATGACACTTTCCCGGTCAACTCGCTGGAAGCGGAATCCCGCCGGATCAATCGCTTCGATACCGTGAGCC
>JBFEVY010000188.1:0-7063 GCA_041546665.1 Spongiibacteraceae bacterium
CGCCCAACGACAAGGCCACCGTATACCAGTTGGTGAACAAGACCAGTCCGAAAGCGATTAAACACAGTACCGCAAACAAGATCAGCGCTTCTTTTTCGGTCACCGCGCCCACCGCGAACGGGCGCGCCTTCGTACGCTCAACATGCTCATCGATACGCCGGTCGGCAAAGTCGTTAATGACGCAACCCGCCGAACGCATCAAAAAGGTTCCCAGGCAGAAAATCAGCAACAGGTGAAGATCGGGAAAACCGTCCGCCGCCAACCACAGCGCCCAGAGTGTCGGCCACAGCACCAGATAGGTACCGATGGGGCGATCCACCCGCATCAGCGCGAGATAGTGGGGAATTTGACGGCGAAGTTGTTCTAGTCTGGCGTTCATGAGGTCTTGGCGATTGAGAACTGACCCTTGAGTATACCAGCGTTACTTAAACCCTTAAGGGCAAATGTCACCAAGGCTGAAAGTCGGGCAGAAAAATTTCGCTAACCATAATCGGCCGATTCGCCAATAGAAAGCAGGAGCGCCGCCCCCACATTGTGACATCGTCAGCCACCAGGCCCGCTACCGGAATCGTCGCTCCTGCAACCCGGCAAATCTCGTAGGGCACCCTCTCCATGGTCGGATCGGTAAACAGCAAATGACCCAGGGGCCGGCTGTCCAAACGGCGCAACTGCCGAAGGTGCCCGACAAGCGACCTGGCCGGCAAGACACTGCGGGCAAACACCCAGGGCCGATCGTAACAACACAGCAGCACCTCCCTCACCAGGCCCCATTCGCGCTCGCGCATCCCCAGCAAGCGCCGCTCGGACGGCCGTGGCAAACCCCATTGCTGCGACAAGACCTGCACGCGAAACTGTCCCTGGGACTGGCGACGCAAATGCGCGGTGAGCGAGCCCGTATCAAGCAGCCAGCGCGCCACCGAGTGCGGCAATACTCCTCCCACAAACTGAGTATGAGGGCGCCACTGGGGTTCCCGCGACTGGCACTGGTTTGTTTGAAGGGCGTACAATATAGGGCTTCCAAAATCAGGGCGTATACACACTCACTGGACGGCTGCTATTACGGCTACGGCGGGTAACCGGCCAGCAGCATGATAAGTGGTGCCGGCAGAATGCGTGAAACACCCTCATCTTGCAAGCCCCTGCGCGGGCGGGCGTTTAATTGAAAATGATCAAGACCAGCGCGGGCTGGCTATAGGAAACGGTGGTATGAGTAAGTACGAGTGTATTGTTTGCGGTTGGGTCTACGACGAGGAAACCGGCGATCCGGATTCCGGTATTGCTCCCGGCACCAAGTGGGAAGATATTCCCGAGGACTGGCTTTGCCCTGACTGCGGCGTAGGCAAGGAAGACTTCGAACTGATCGAACAATCCCCCGTCGCCGACCTGCCACACCACGACGAGCCCGCCACAGCCGAAGACACCCCCGCAATTGTGGTAATCGGCACCGGCCTGGCCGGCTACGGCCTGGTGCGGGAGTTCCGCAAACTCGACAAAGACACTCCGGTCATCATGATCAGCTCAGACGACGGCGCGTCCTACTCCAAGCCTATGCTATCCACCGGCTTTACCCGCAAGATGGATGCCGCATCACTGATACAAAAAGATGCCGGCGCCATGGGCAAAGATCTGGACGCCAGCATCTGGACCATGACCCAGGTCACCGCCATCGACACGGAAAATCAGATTGTCACCATCGGCGACCATGAAACCCGCATCCACTACAGCAAGCTGGTGCTGGCCCTGGGCGCCGACGTGATTCGCCCCCCTATTGGCGGCAATGCCACCGACTATGTCTACTCGGTCAACGACCTGCTCGACTACGACGACTTCCGCAAAGCCATCGACAACAAGCAGGTCAAGAAAATCTGCATCATCGGCGGCGGCCTGATCGGCTGCGAATTTACCAATGACCTGCTCAACGGCGGCTTTGAAATCGACACCGTCGATCCACTCGGCTACTGCCTGCCAACCCTGCTGCCCGAACAGGCCGGCAAGGCGGTGCAGTCAGCACTGGAAGCACAAGGTGCGAGATTCCACTTCGGCCGCCTGGTAACTGAAGTCAATGAAACCGCCGACGGTCTGGAGGCCAGCCTCGACAACGGCGACAAAATCGCCTGCGATCTGGTTGTCTCCGCGGTGGGTGTGCGCCCCCGTATCGACCTGGCCAAGGCCTCGGGCCTGGAGGTGAACCGCGGCATCGTCACCAACCGCCTTTGTGAAACCAACGCGAAGAACGTCTACGCGGTGGGCGACTGCGCCGAAGTAAACGGTCACGTACTGGTCTATGTTGCACCCTTGATGGCACAAGGCCGGGCGCTGGCAAAAACCCTTGCCGGAGAGCCGACAGAAGTTAGCTACCCCGCCATGCCGGTGGCCATCAAAACCCCGACTTGCCCGGTCACCGTCTCTCCTGTGCCCCGCGACGCCGAGGGAGAGTGGTCCATCGAACAGGACGGCAATAATGTGGTGGCAACCTTCCGCGACCCTTCAGGCCAACTGCTGGGCTTCGCCCTGACCGGTGAAGGCATCAAGCAAAAAATGGCGCTGCAGAAAGAACTGCCGCCAATCATGGCCTGATCGTCAGATTGAGCTAACTAAATAAAGAGCCCCGCCTGGTGCGGGGCTTTTTTATTTCTAGCAGGTGATTCAACAAAGCTTACACAACACGCAACAGCCCCGACATAAATCCTCCATCGCACTGTCATCAAAGCATCTCACCCCCTTCACACAGCGGCACTATGGTATTCCCAAACTGCAGCAATCCGCGTCAAGTGGTGTCAATTCTGAGATGGAAAGTCCACAGCCGATGAAAATTCTGGTTACAGGCAGCTCCGGGTTTATCGGTCACGCCGTTGCAACGGCCCTGCTGAACCGCGGCCACCCGGTCTACGGGATCGACAATCACAACGATTACTACGATATCAGCCTGAAGCAGGCCCGGCGTGCACAGCTCCTTGAGCGGAGTGGCTTTCAGGATCGACTGGGCGGCATCGAAGACGAACACGTCATCGGCGAGATTTTCAGCGAATTTAAACCGGATAAAGTGGTCCATCTGGCGGCCCAGGCCGGCGTTCGCTATTCCATAGACCGGCCGATGACCTATACCCAGTCCAACCTGGTAGGCTTTACCAATATTCTGGAGGCTTGCCGGCATCACAACGTCAAGCATCTGGTCTACGCCTCGTCATCCAGTGTGTACGGCGCCAATACCGAGATGCCCTTCAGTGTGAATCACCGCTCTGACCAGCCAGTGAGTCTCTACGCCGCCACAAAAAAAGCCAATGAATTGATGGCCCACGCCTACTCCCGACTCTACCAACTGCCGGTAACCGGGCTGCGCTTTTTTACGGTTTACGGCCCCTGGGGACGCCCGGATATGGCACCCTTTAAATTCCTCAAAGCCATACTCGACGGCGACACGATCGACGTTTACAACAATGGCAACCACTCCCGGGATTTCACCTACATCGACGACATTGTGAACGGCCTGCTAGCCGTGCTCGATCAACCACCAACTGGCTCGCCCCCGGACCTGGTGCACAACATCGGTCGCGGCGAGCCGGTTCACATCGGCGATTTCATTCGCCTGCTCGAAGAAGCAAGCGGGCATCAGGCGCAGCGAAATTTCCTGCCTATGCAGATCGGCGACGTGGTGGATACCTGGGCCGACGTCAACGACCTGCAACAGCGTGTGGCCTATCGGCCGAGCGTCAGCATTGAACAGGGCGTGGAACAGTTTGTCGCCTGGTATCGGGATTTTTATCAGCATTAAACGCCGAACGCGTTTGATAAAATTCCACCCTTAAGTTAGAGAAACAAGCATTCTTCTATAACGCGCAGGCACGACCAGGGATTCACCCAGGGGGTGCGGAAGGTTGAAACGGCGCCCTAGCCACGCATAGCAAAAGTGCACGACCCAGAAGGCGAACACAACATCGGAAAGAAAATGACCGCCCTGCATAATGCGGGTCAGACCAACCGCGCCGCCGATAGCAACGCCCAGCCAAAACCCCAGTGCGGAACGAAACACCCAGCCCAGGCCAATAAAATAAAAGCCCATCGCCGCGTGACCGCTGACAAAGGAACAGTTGTTTGGACACACTCCCGAATACTCAAACGCCCGGGTAAATTGCGCCTCACCGCCAAAAGCGACCGTGTCATTCGGTCTCGCGCGACCAAAGGAGTGATCCTTGATCACAATATTGGTCAGAATACCGGGGCCTAATAAAAGCGATACCAACAAAAACTGACAAAGCCTGCGCCGCCCTGACTGTGCTGCATCGGCCTTGGCCGCTCGGCCAAAAAACGACATGGGAAGCAAAACCAGTAAAAGTGGAAACTGAATTTTCGCAAACACCCGGTAGACCACTTCCAACAGAGGCCACTCTCCCAATGGAAAACCCTGCGTAGCAGGATCATAAAAACTGCGACTCACCACCATATCCAATTGGGGCAGGCTCACAAACAGGCAGACGGAAACCAGGAATAGATAAAAATCCACGCGCAGATAAAAGGGCTGCCGACCGAGAAATATGGATTCCAGCACCGACCCAAACTTCCTACGCAGCCGGTAAACGTACATCACAACCCCGCCTTCGACTTTAAGCCAGCAACGCGATACACCGAAATCCCGCGACTAAAATTGCTATATACCGGCTGTTCAAACTGCCCTAGCAACTCCACCTCGCGAAAATAGCGTTGCAACATTTCCCGCTGCCATTTACCGACATAGAGATAGGCCCGCTGATCACCAGGCTGCAATCCGTACATCAATTCGTAGTGATTATTAATGTGGCTATCGCCATCAAAATAGCGCGGAGCAAACACCTGCGGCCGCAGGTAATAGCCAAAATAGGCGAGGTCTTTTCGGCTGCTACCGAGCAGCGGCAGATCGGGATAGTCTTCCGCTACCGGCTGCACCTGAGCGGCCAGCTCACGCCAACCATTGGTACGCTTAAACGGGTCCGTGCCCTGCTTGCGCTCAATCCCCAGCACCGAAGTGACCAGAGCAAAGTGGTAAAAACACAGCATTAAGACGATATTGAATGCCAAGCCAACTCGCAGCCATTGGCCACGCGCCATCGGTGCGAGATAGCCTCCCGCCAGCAGACTTGCGGCAACATAGGCGGGGACCGCCCAGTTGATATTGGCCCGCGCAGTGAGCGCCTGAACCGCCAGCACAGCAAAGCAGGGCAAGAAAAGACACCACAAAAAGCGTTCCGCTTCAGCGCTACCGGAAAAGTCCGTCTTAAGATCCGCACTTTGGGAACGCGCTACGCTAACAACCCGCCGCAGTAATAACACAGCAAATACCGGCCCGAAGACAAACATCTGACCGATAAAAAACTCAAGTAAGCGCGACACTGCAGCCGCCACATCAAAGCCCGCCTCACCCTGTTTTGAAATCTCGGCCGTGTGCCGAAAGCTGATAAAGTCGTGTTGGTAGTTCCACAGCAGATTAGGCAAAAGACAGCAAAGCGCCAGCCCACAGGCCAGCCAAAACCCTCTTTGTGCCAGCACCCGGCGCCCTAGCTCCGATACCGCCGCATACAGAAGAAATGTCAGCGGCAACAGAATAAAGGTGTACTTGGATAGCAGCCCCAGCCCACCGACCAAACCGGCCGCCAGCCACCATCCCAGCGCCCCGCTCTGCCGCAACTCGCTTTGTAAGGCCCGCAGGAAGCAATAGCTGGAAAGCGCCCAGAAAAACAACAAAGGGGCATCCGTGGTGACAAACAATGAGTTAAAACCCACCAGCGGCATAAATAAAAAGACCAGCCCCGCCAGCAGGGCAGCTCGTTGCCCGGACAGCAACAGCCCCATTCGGTAGATAAGCAGCGCCGTCAGCGTGTATAACAAGGGCGCGCTCAGCTTCACCGCCCAGGGTGCATTGCCAAATAAAGCAGTCGTTAGACGAATCAACCAGGCGACCACAGGTGGCTTGGAGTAGTAACCCCAATCCAGATGTTGCGCCCAACTCAGGTAGTAGGCTTCATCAAAGAAAAGCTCAATCGGCGCACTGAGTGTGACCCACTCTCGATAGAGAAACACCAGCACGCACAGGCAGAAAAATCCCAGAAACCTGCGGCGATCTATGCGCTCTCCCGCAGTAAACAGCGCAGTAAAATCGCCCGACTTGTCAGGCGACGCAACGGCTACCGCTGACACACTCATTTATGGACGACCCAGTGCCCAACGTCGATCCGGCTCAATACCCGCAAAGTGCAGCGAGTAGGTGGTTAGCGCCAGCGACGCCAGCACCATGGTCAATGTATGAGCCTGGGGATAACCGCTATCGGTAAAGAAGATACTTACCGCTGCCACCAGCAACAATGACACAACCGCCAGCTGACTGATTGGCAACTGACATAATTGATATTTTTCCGTGAGACGGTAAGCCCACATTGCAGACAGTACGCCAACTGCGCTGCCCACCAGCACATCGACGGGCCAGTGCGCGCCCACCATAACCCGACTCAACGCCACCAAAAACATCGCCATTAACAGCAGTATTTTATTTTGTCGGGTTCGCGCAATCACCACCAGCAAGCCGAACAGCACACCCGCGGTAGCGGAATGCCCTGAAGGGAAGCTGCCCATTTTTAATACATCACCGACTTGATAAAAAGCCTCCGCTGGCAGCGTTCCCGATGGCCGCGGAATCACCGCGGTGCGCTTAAAAACCTGCACGATCAAGCTTGTCGGCAGGCAGGCCAGCAAGGTCGCAGACAATAGCTGTGGATGGCGGTATACAAAAAGCAGCAGAAACGCCAGAGCAATACGGGTGTCACCGAATACGGTGAGGCAAGACCAAAATTCCGAAGGCAGGTTTGCCCCTACATGATTACCCAGCAGAAACAGACCGTGGTAACCCAGGCCGAAATAAATGGCCAGGGCGGTGAGTAGTGCACAGACCGCATAGCCCCCCAGCAGTATAAAACTGAACTGCCGCTGGTGAAGTTCGCCATATTCCGGCGACACCGGTCGCAAGGTCGACAGCTTCCAGTTGCGAATCACCCGGGCAAAACGCACGCGGGCTTCTTCTCTAGGGAGTGATGTCATC
>JBFEVY010000218.1:0-6138 GCA_041546665.1 Spongiibacteraceae bacterium
CCACCTGGCCGTAGCAGCAATTAGCATCTTCCCCAGACCAATCGGCAATGAAGCGAAGGGTCAGATTATCATTCACATCGGTCAAAAACTGAAATTTCAATGCACGGGGGCGGCTTTCGTTGTAATCGCCACCGTTGGGGTTTTCGATAAAGCCATCTTTATTACCGTACAGACCAGCGATACGGATCGCGCTGTTGTCACTCACCGGCAGGTTATACGCCGCACGCAGCATTTCCTTACCGTAGTTGCCAGCGGTCAACTCGAAGCTGCCCTCAGGCCCATCCAGAGAGGGTGCCTTACTGTTAATAATGAGGGCACCCGCCGACGTATTTTTACCGAACAGCGTACCCTGCGGACCGCGCAATACCTGCAGGCTTTCGATATCCAGCCAGTTTTGCATGGCCTGGCCCGCGCGAGTGCGGTAGACACCATCAAAGAAGACACCTACCGCGCCTTCAAAGCTGCGGTTATTACCGACGGTGCCGATACCGCGAATAAAAATATTGGCACTGTTAGCGGCACTATTGGTGACATCAAATTTGATACTTGGCGAGATTGCCTGAATATTGCCCACACTGTCGACCTGGGCATAAGCCATGTCTTCTTCAGTCGCTGCGGTTACCGCAACAGGCACGTCCTGCATACTCTCGGAACGGCGCTGAGCCGTCACCACCACTTCCTCCAGCTGGCGCATACCGCCATCCTGGGCCTCCGCTACCGGCGCCACCGCCAACAACGAAACCGCCAGCGTCCCAACGGCCAAGGCCGCCGCGCCTAGCTTCTCGCCGGCTGCATTACCAATATCAGAATCGAACATTATCCTTTCTCCCGTCACACTGCCCAAGCTTGGCATTTTTATCGGTGCCTATGATGACGACGTCGACCTGAACGGGATAGGCAAGCAATGCCACCCATTGTTCTCAAGAACCGGCTCCCGTGTATACCCGAACAACGCCGACACAAGGGGAAACCCTCTACTACCGTGCGGCCACCCCGGGGCAAGCATGCCGACGAACAACGCGAAGCCCCTGCCAGACCAACGGCGTCAGGCAGGGCGGGAGATGCATCAAATTGACGGGACTAACGACCGAAGATCGAACGCGCCACGATCTCTTTCATTATCTCGTTGGCGCCGGCCAAAATCCGACTGATACGCGCATTCGCATAGAGATTACAAATCTCATATTCCTGCATATACCCCGCACCACCGTGAAGTTGAACGCCTTCATCAACCATCCGCCCTTCCAGCTCCGAACAGTACAGTTTGGCTTTGGACGCATTTTCCGCGGTGAGAAGGCCTTGATTATGCTGCGCAACGCACTGATCGACATAAGCCTGAGCGACATCCAGCTCGGTGCGCAACGCGCCCATTTTAAAGCGGGTGTTCTGCTGGTCAGACAGGGCCTTACCGAAAGCCTTGCGCTCCTGAACGAACTGACGGGTTAATTCGAAGGCGTACCGCGCCGCGGCAAGCGAACCACAGGCAGTGATAAGGCGCTCTTCTGCCAGGGCCTGCATTAAGTGGTGCATGCCCTTACCGACCTCACCCAAGACGTTGGCCGCAGGGATTTTCACATCATTGAAAAACAGTTCCGCAGTGTCCTGCGCCTTCAGGCCAAGCTTGTCGAGGTTGCGACCTCGCTCGAAGCCGTCCATGCCTCGCTCCACCAGAAACAACGTGATTTCCCTGGGCTTCTCCGGATTGCTCTTTGCGGCGACGATAACAACATCCGCGAGAATGCCGTTAGAGATGTAGACCTTTGAGCCATTCAGAACCCAGTGATCTCCCTTGTTCTCCGCACGAGACTTCATCCCCGCCAGGTCGCTTCCCGCATCCGGTTCTGTCATGGCAATGGCGAGAATGGTTTCACCACTGACACAGCCCGGCAGAATCCGCTGCTGCTGTTCGTCAGTGCCAAAATGCTGGATATACGGCGCCACCAGACGGCTGTGCAGAGTGTGGAAGAAACCCGGCTCCCCATACATGCCATCTTCCTCAATCATAATCTGCTGGTAGCGAAAATCTGAAATACCCAGACCGCCGAGCTGTTCATCTGCCCAAGTCAGCAGATAACCCTGCTCGCCCATTTTCTTGAACATTTCGCGTGGGACGATTCCCGCTTTTCGCCACTCGTCACGGTGAGGTAAAACCTCCTGTTCCAGAAAGCGACGATAGGCATCGCGAAACATGTCCTGATCTTCAGTAAAACAGCTACGGTTCATGGTGCATCCTTTTTGTATTGGTTTTCCAGTCAGTGAGCCGGCTATTTTAGGCAAGCGAATCTACACAGCGAATGGTGGGAGCTCACAATAAATTTGACATATCCTTACACCATCGTACGCCCACCTGGGCAAATCAGTCGCGCTATCACCCGCCGCAACCGAAATCATCACCCGACACTTTACCCTAGCAATTAAGTCAATTATATTGACATTAAATACATTACTATAATTCGCGCATACCTTTAGCGCGCATCCCGAAAACGTTAAAAAATTAGGGTATGACATTGACGCTCTTAACACGCTATTCACTGGTACTTTTCCTCTGTGCACTGACCTCTTCAGCATTGGCAATCAGCAGCGATGCTATTCGTAGCTCAGCCAATGCCGTAGACACCGCCACCATTGCAGAACAAGCCCCTGAAAACTGGTTGTCCTACGGCAAGGACTACCGCGAGCAGCGCTTTAGCGAACTCAGCGCGATTAATGACAGTAATGTCTCTGCACTGGGTTTGAGCTGGTCATTCGACACGGACTATCGACGCGGCCTGGAAGCCACTCCGATCGTTGTCGACGGAGTAATGTATGTCACCGGAAACTGGAATATCGTTTACGCCCTAAACGCGGTGACGGGTGAATTATTGTGGCGCTACGACCCCCAGGTTCCGCGAGAGTGGGCGCGAAAGTCCTGCTGCGACGTGGTCAATCGCGGAGTAGCGGTGTACCAAGGCAAAGTCATATTTGGCACCCTCGACGCCCGGCTGATCGCCCTGGACGCCAGCGACGGCCACCTGCTCTGGGCAACCCAAGCGGCGGACATCACCGCCTACCCCTACACCATCACCGGCGCGCCGCGGGTGTTTAAAGATAAGGTCGTGATTGGGAACGGCGGCGCCGAATTTGGTGTGCGCGGATTTGTCTCCGCCTTTGACGTCAACACCGGCAAAGAACTCTGGCGGTTCTATACCGTACCCGGTGACCCAGCCAAAGGCTTCGAAAATGCAGCAATGGAGCGCGCCGCAAAAACCTGGACGGGGGAATGGTGGAAACAAGGCGGCGGCGGCACCGTCTGGGATAGCATTGTCTATGACCCTGAACTGGACCAACTTTATATTGGCGTGGGTAATGGCTCACCCTGGAATCAAAAAATCCGCAGCCCTGAGGGTGGGGATAATCTCTATCTCTCCTCCATCGTCGCCCTCAACCCGGATACCGGCGACTATCTCTGGCACTATCAGGAAACCCCGGGTGAAAGCTGGGATTACACCGCAACGCAACATATCATGCTCGCCGATATGGAGTGGCAGGGCAAAACCCGTAAAGTCATCTGGCACGCACCGAAAAACGGTTTCTTTTTTATCATCGACCGACACAACGGCGAGCTACTTTCCACAGAGCCTTTTGCCGATGTGAATTGGGCCAGCCACTACGATATGAAAACCGGGCGCCCAGTCGAAAGCGAAAATGCACGCTACAGCGACGGCCCTGCGGTAATTCGGCCATCGTCAATGGGCGCCCATAACTGGCACCCCATGGCCTATAACCCGAACACCGGTTATGTGTATATCCCGACGATCAACTCCATGTTTCAGTTTCAGGACGCGGAAAACTACCTCTACCACAAAGGCCACTGGAACACCGGTGTTACCATCGCGCAACCGGGTGGCACCAATCCGCTGTTAACCCAACTTATCCTTGGCAAACTGCTCACCGGTGCCCTCCTCGCCTGGGACCCACAAAAACAACAAGCCGCCTGGACGGTAGACTATCCTCAGGCGGGCAACAGCGGCGTACTGACCACCGCCGGCAATCTGGTTTTTCAGGGCACCGCCACCGGCAAGTTTGTCGCCTATGCCGCAGATACCGGCAAGCAACTTTGGACATTTGATGCCAAAACGGCGGTACTGGGTTCACCGGTAAGCTTCAGCGTCAACGGCGAGCAGTATGTCACCGTGCTCGCCGGTCGCGGCGGCGCACTGGGGCTAGTCGCGGGCATTGAGGTCGCAACGGCACCACCCCCGAGCAGAGTACTGACCTTTAAACTCGGCGCGGCCAAGCAACTGCCGGAAAACCCGGAAAAACAACGCTTTGACGCACCCTCGCCAGACCCGACAACCACCGCCGACGACGTCGTGCAAGGTCGCCTGCTTTATCACGAGTTTTGCTCTGCCTGTCACGGCTCTGAACTCGTCTCCGGCGGCGTCGTTCCCGACCTGCGCTTCCTGCCCCCGGTGTTCTATCAACAATTCGATGCCATTGTGCTGGACGGCATAATGAAAAAGGCAGGAATGATTGGCTTTGGCGATGTGCTGAGTCAGGACGACGCCGACGATATCAAGGCCTACATTCTCGACGAAGCCGCCAAGCAACAAAAACTGGCCGCCACCCCCGCCTGGTGGCTCAGCATTAAAACGGCCTTTTACAATGTCGTCGCCACAGTTGTTGCTTGGCTTCTGAGTTTTTCTTAGAACCATGACCATACCCAACCACAATAACGTGCCCCCACTGGAGCTCCAATGACAAATCCTCTTACAGACCACTATCTGACGCTTCAGCAGCAGCGCCGAGCCGTTAGAGCATTTACCGATCAGCAAGCCTCCGAAGAAACCCTGAAGTCGGTGTTCACAATGGCCCAGATGGCGCCATCAAACTTTAATACCCAGCCCTGGAAGGTCGCCGTCGTCGAGGGGGACTGCTGCAGACGCTTGGCTGCCAAACAAGTCGAGGCGATACAGCAAGGCAAGATATCGATGGACTTTCCCTATGACGGCAGCTATCAGGGCGTCTATCAGGCGCGCCAGATCGATGCCGCTGAGCGCTTGTATAATTCGCTGAATATCGCCAGGGAAGATGAATTCGGCCGGCAGATGGCCTCTCTGAAAAACTTCGAGTTTTACGGTGCACCACATGCCGCGCTGCTATTTTTACCCGAGCCATTTGGTATTCGAGAAGCGGCAGACCTCGGCATGTATGCCCACAGTCTGATGCTAAGCCTAACCGCCCACGGTCTGGCGTCCTGCCCTCAGGCCTCGCTCAGTTTTATGGCTGACCTGGTGCGAGAGGAACTCGATATTGCGCCGGAAAACAAACTCATGCTTGGTTTGTCATTTGGCTATGAAGACAGCGCGGCGCCAGTGAATAGCTGCACAACTGAACGCGCGCCATTGGAAGAGTCGGTCACGTTTTACCGCTAGTACGAGAGTAATGCCCAAATGACACTATTCGATCCCCTGAACCGAGTCTGGCTCAGGTTCAGGGGATCGAGTCATTCCGGCTAGCGCTGGCGCAGCTGGATCGGCAGACCGTCAGTTGGGAAGGAAATCGGCACAGGGCTGTATTTCATTTCATACCCTGGCGTCACCTCAATCCGGTAGTTTCGCAACAACGAAAATAAAAACAGCTTCACCTGAATCTCGGCAAAATTCAATCCGAGACATTTGTGGCTACCGCCACCGAAGGGCAACCACTGGAAGAAGTGTTTTTTGTGCTCTGCCCGTTCTGGAGAAAATCGCTTGGGATCGAACTTATACGGTTCTGTCCAATACTCTTCCATGTAATGGGTATACAGCGGAGAAATCCCCAATGAGGTATTTTTTGGTATGCGATATCCACCGATTTCCGTATCAGCAATACAACGCCGCGGTATCACAGGAACCGGAGGATACATTCTCAACGCCTCCTGGAAGACCAGGGAGGTATTAGTGAACTCAGCCAGATCGGCATAATCCGGCCGCTCCTTGCCGATAGCGGTAAACTCCTCACGCAAGATATCCTGCCATTCAGGATTTTTCGCCAAGGCGTAGACAATGGAACACAACGTACTGGTTGTCGTGTCGTGGGCGGCAAACAACAAGAAGATAATATGATCTCTTACCGCTTCATCACCCAACGCATGGCCTTCTTCATCCCGGGCATGGC
>JBFEVY010000349.1:0-3565 GCA_041546665.1 Spongiibacteraceae bacterium
CTGGGCCACCATATACGCAATGGGAGGTATTTCAGTGTACTGGTGTCTTGAACGTGGCATAACACTGATCGCCGATCTAACATAACGCCCGGCAGTAACTACAATCATCACACAGCAGTGTAAACTGCGCTGGCCACAGCACTAAGGAATAAAAAAATATGGCGATAGAAGCCGGTCTTCTTTCAATTAGCCACGCCATTCAGCAAGCCGTCGCTCCCGTGTTTTTGCTCGCCGGTATCGGCGCCATTCTCAATGTACTGACCAGCCGTCTGGCGAGAATTATCGACCGCTCACGACAGCTCCACGGTCGTATTGAAACGGTGAGCGAGAGCAAGGCAAAAGATATTCGTCAGGAGTTAAACACACTCACCAAGCGTGGCCGCGTTGTACACCGCTCTATTGCCTTTGCAACAACCAGCGCGCTACTTATCTGTGTGGTAATCGCTACCTTATTTATCAGCGCGGTTGCAGACTGGGATAGCAGTATTCCGGTGGTTGCCCTTTTTGTACTGGCTATGTGCAGCCTGATCTTGGCGCTCACTGGCCTGTTGCGAGAGATACAATTGGCAACTCGGGTGATCTTTAACGGGCCGTAACCCCGCGACGAACCACAACCTTCCATAAAAAGGCCTCCGGCAACGCCGGAGGCAATCCCATCAAATGTTCCGGTCAGTCAGATTAGTCGCTGGTCTTCGCCAGACAAACTTCGAGGGGGAACAGCGGGTAGCCATCCACCGAGGCCTGGCGATCTGCATAAATCACCCGGTCACCCAGAATGGTTGAAACCGAAATTGTGGTCACGCAGGAACCAGTACCGCTGCCATCGAGTGAGTAACCAAGATCGCACTCCGAGAATGAAGGTGCTTCAGGGGTAATTTCAACACCACCGGTGACATCGCAGGTAGCGACCGCACACACTGTTACCGTACCGAGACTGGGAATTGCAACGCCCAACGCGCCGGTCAACGGCGTCGCCACACCTGCGAAGTAGCTGTCAGAAGCAGGCAGTTCCACACATTTCTCCACCGTCACGGAGCGCTCTACCGAACCACCGTTGAGCAAACCGTCACTGAGTGTATCGGCAACATTCGACAACAATCCGGCGCTCGCGCCGTTAATTTGCATTAGGAAGGCCAATCCAAGGCCCTTGCCTAATGTCATTACACCTTTGCTTATCTCCATCGTAGTTCTCCATAGCATTTTAAAGTAGCGACCGCTTGAGATTTTTTTACACCCCCATTGCGACCGAATTACTTTTATCCCATGCCAGCCACCACATCTACGAATTTGTGCCATTCAATATCTAGAATGTGAATTAGTTTTTATTTTTCCTTATAAATTAGATAGTTATAATACGACCAAATTATTTTAATGTGTTCTACTAAAACTTTAATGTGCATTTGTACATTTTAAAAGTAAGTCGTACAAGCGCACCGCGACCGCTAGCCACCATCTTGAGAAGGAAAGGGGCAAACGCGCCATCCACCATCTTGTGATGCGAAACAAAATGCTTGTTGATTTTTCGAAGATAAAAATGAAAAAAACCACTGCCAAGCGGGGGACAGTGAAAGGGCCTCACACCGCGCAGGCCCCAAATCAGAAAACCAGCCTGCTATCGATACTCCATCTTCGCAGCCAAGCGGTTGTATAACCCAGGGAAAAAACGTTTGATGGTCGGCCCAAGGGCACTAATGCCCTTTCCAACCACCACTTCATCACGACCTTTTTCAATCGCTTTAATGATTTCCCGGACACAATCTTCCACCGGCATCCCATTAATAATGGACTCGTCGTCGCTTTGCTGCGCCTCTCCCGATCCGGTGAGAGCATTCACCGCGATATTCGTTTTTATCGAACCGGGACACACCGTAATACACTTGATTCCCTGAGCGGCCGTCTCAGCCCGCAGACAATCCATAAAGCCGACCACCGCAAACTTGGCCCCCGAGTAACCGGTACGCAGCTTAGAACCTATTTTTCCCGCGACACTGCTCACACAGACTATCGCCCCCTCGCCGCGCTTTACCATATCCGGCAACAGCGCTTTGGTCATAGCAACCGTCGACAGGTAATTGACGTCCATCAGGCGACGGTAAACGTCGAGTTCTGTTTCCAGTAATAGAGAGCGCTGCGAAATACCACCATTGTTTATCAATATGTCCACCGGGCCTATCGACTGCTGATACTGTTTGACCACTGCGGCAATATTGTCGATTTCAGCCAGGTCCAAAGGGGCAACCCAATGCCGCTCAAGCCCTCCTGGCAAACTCGCGGCAACATCCTCCAACACATCTTTGCGTCGCGCAGATAAAACAATCCGCGCCCCTCTGGCCGCCAATTGTTTGCTGAGTTCCAGACCAATGCCAGAGCTCGCTCCCGTTATCCAGATTATTTTATTTTCAAATCCCGCCATTGACCCACTCACTCCTTTATCGCTAGTTGCTTGACGCCCTAACAATATACTGTATATTTAAACAGTATCTCTAGCGCTCGGGCGGCAGACAATGAATACACAAATAGAGTTTGGCATAGAATCGCCTTTATTCCCTTCGCCCAAGGCGATAAAAGGCCGTGGCAGTCGAGCCAATATTCCGGGGCGCTTTGAAATCAGGCAAGTCGAGCTAGATGCCGACAACGAGGTAGTCGCCGCTCCCACAACTGAATTCCGGATGGAAACGGCGCGCAGTATTATCACCCGCAATGCATCGCCAGATGTCCCATTCACACTCTCGGTCAACCCCTATCGCGGCTGCGAACAGGGCTGTATTTACTGCTTTGCCAGGCCCAGTCACGCCTACCTAGACTTGTCCCCCGGACTTGATTTTGAAACCAAAATTTCCGTTAAGCACAATGCTGCTGCGCTTTTCGAACAGGAGCTACGGCAGCCAGGCTATCGTTGTGAGCCCATCGCACTGGGCATTAATACTGATGCCTACCAACCCGCAGAAAAAACTCAGGAGATAAGCAGGCAAATCCTGGACGTTGCCCGGCAGTTCAAACAGCCGATATCCATTGTGACCAAGTCAGCGCTGATTCTCAGGGATAAAGACCTATTAGCAGAGATGGCCAGGGAAAATCTGATCCACGTCGCTGTCAGCCTCACCACCCTGGATAACCGCCTGAAGCGGATTCTCGAACCCAGGGCCGCAGATGCCTCAAGTCGCCTGCGTGTTATCAGTGAATTGCGCGCGGCTGGTGTCCCCGTCAGCGTATTGATTGCCCCGGTGATTCCACTGCTCAATGAGCGGGAGATGGAACAGATCATCGAAGCCGCAAGCGATGCCGGCGCCACCTCAGTCGCCTACATTTTATTGCGACTGCCCAATGAGGTCGCCCCGCTTTTCATCGACTGGCTGTACCAACACTTTCCGCAGCGGGCGGGACATATTCTCGCTCGCATTAAAGATATGCGCGGAGGACAACTTTACAACAGTCGTTTTGGCGAACGCATGAAGGGGCAGGGAATTTTTGCAGAACTGATCAACCAGCGCTTTCACTTGGCCGCAAAAAAGTTCGGGATGAATACCAGCGCTACAGAACCGCTGGATTGCAGCCGGTTCAGCCC
>JBFEVY010000233.1:0-5725 GCA_041546665.1 Spongiibacteraceae bacterium
ACGGAATTGCAGGCGATGTGTGAAAACGGGCAGGCCGCCGGGTTGTTATTTGCTGTTCTGCACATGGGGATCGAACGGGTCGCCCCAGCGCGGGATATCGATCCCCTGTATGCTGAGGCGTTGTGCGAGGCGGTTGCTGCCGGGGTGAAGGTCTTCGCGTTTCGTGCAGATATTGACCACCAGGGTATGAGGCTTGCCAACGCGTTGCCGGTGGATATTTAGGCTATTGGCCGCTGCGTGCTAGCACAGAATCCGGCTCGGTCACGGCATAGAGACTGCCGTTTTCCACCTTGCAGGGTAGGGCGTGAAGGGCTGCTCCTAGACAGGGGCCTGCCACGCATTCCCCTGACTCAATTAAAAACAGGGCACCGTGGCTGGCACACTGAACAAATTGCTCGTCGAAGTCGAGGAACATATCTTCCTGCCAGTTTAATTCCACTCCCAGGTGTGGGCAGCTGTTTTCGTAGAGGTAGACTTCGCCGCGGTAGCGCACCGCAAAACAGGATTTGTTCTTAAAGCGCAGGCTTTTTGAACCGGGCTCCGGAATGTCATTGATGTCGCAGAGTTTTTCCATAGGGCGTGTCTAGTCTCAAGAACTTATGAATCGGTATTTGTAGAGTCGTCAGGCGCGCCTGACTCCGGTGACAGTGCGATACCTTCGGCGGCAAAGGCATGGCGAATGGCCGGTAACATTCGCTCCACGGCGTCGCGGCCACCGGTAATGGCTTCGTCAACGCGATTGAACTCCATCAAGCCGATATTTCCCAGCCTTGGCCAGAGCATCACGTCTGCAGGTTCCCCCGCCAGGCGCGAGCGGGTAATGCGATCCTGCATAATGTTTATCGAGCTCATCATGACATTCATCGTGCCTGGCGTAACCGCATTGTGGCTGCCTTGCGCGGGTTCACCGCTGCGGAAACTGCTGGCAAAATCCCGCACCGAATGGGAGATGCGGTTAAAGGCGGCGCTGAGCTGGGAGTCTTCGTCCAACCAGGGCAGGCTTTTTTCACTGTCGTTTTGCGGTTCCGCCGATTTTTCGTCCTCGGACTCCTCTTCCTCAACCAGCTCCTCGTTGTCATTAGGGAGGGGAGTCGCCGGGCGACGTTCGGTTCGGTGGCGGCCTACCAAGTCGCTGTTAAGGTCAATGCCGATAACGATATCTGCGCCCAGTGCCCGACACACCGAGACCGGCACCGGGTTGACCAGGCCGCCATCCACCAGCCAGCCATCATTCATTGCCACCGGGGTCAGGATGCCAGGCAGTGCGATAGAGGCGCGTACGGCCTCCCAAATGGGGCCCCGTTGCAGCCAGACTTCGCGGCCCCGTTCCAGGTCGGTCGCGACGGCAGCGAAGGGCAAATCCAGATCTTCAATAAGCGGGTTGCCGTATTCGCGCTTGAAAAAGTCGATCAATCTGGACGCATCGGCCATGCCGCCACTGGCGGTTAAGTTAATGCTGAGGTAACGCAATATCTGCGCGTTGCTCAGGGTTCGCAACCATTCGGCGAAATGGTCGAGGTGGCCGGTGAGATAACAGGCCGCGACTACTGAACCCGCTGAGGTGCCGCAGAGAATATCTGGCTTGATCCCCAGCTCGGCAAGGCGTTGAATGACGCCGATATGGGCGATGCCCCGGGCAGATCCACTACCCAGGGCCAGGGCGATTTTTTTCCTGGGTTGCGCGTGATTTTCCACGATTTTACTGCTCCATTTCCCTTCGCCTGTCGCGTGACTTTGTTATGATGCCATGAGCGGGGAGAAAATGACGCAGCTGCGTCGTAAAAAATACATTAATTTATGTTAGTAGTGCAGGCAGGATTGAGCCGCAAATGTTGAGCGACGATTTTCTACTGGGCTGTGACGAGCAGCCGATGGTAAACCATCAGGGCGCGATGATTCACGAGGCGCTGCTGGAACCGGTTTGCGCGCTTCAGGCCGACGCGGCCCGGGCGGGGTTTGCCTTGAAAATCGTCAGTGGTTTTCGCAGTTTTGATCGCCAATTGGCGATCTGGAATGGTAAGTCTTCGGGGCAGCGTCCACTGCTGGACGAACAGGGTAAGCTGCTGGATTATTCCCAGCTCAATGAAGGTGAGATTCTGGCGGCGATTCTGCGTTGGTCGGCCTTGCCGGGTGCCTCTCGGCATCACTGGGGCAGCGATATCGATGTATACGATGCCGCCGCAGTGCCTGCCAGTTATCAGGTGCAATTAACCCCGGAGGAGGTTGCCCCGGAGGGCGTGTTCGGGCCGATGCACGAGTGGCTTGATCATCAGCTGGCCAGCGGTGCAAGCTACGGCTTTTTTCGTCCCTATGACGAAGACCGGGGCGGGGTTGCGCCGGAGCGCTGGCATCTCAGTTATGCGCCGCTGTCGGCGCGTTGCGAGAGTGCACGTAACATCGCGTTGTTGCGTAAACGTCTGCAAAACACCCCGCTATTGTTAAAGGACCGAGTGTTGGCGGAGTTGGAAAATATTTTTACGCGTTACATCGCCTTGCCCAGCAATGCATACCCTTCGGCGTACGCGGCACTATTGGGAGGCAGTCATGACCTTGTCTCTTGACGAATTGTGGTCAGCAATGCGGTCTGAGGCAGAGGCCTTTGGTCGCAGCGAGCCGGTGTTGGCAAGTTTTTACCATGCCAGTATCCTCAAGCACGGCAACTTTGCGGACGCGTTGAGTTTTCATATGGCGTCCCGGCTGGATAGCGATTCGGTGCCGGCGATGCTGGTCAGAGAAGTGTTTCATGAGGCGTTTACCGCTGCGCCGGAGATTGTTGAGGCGGCAGCGGCGGATATCTGCGCTCACTATGATCGCGATCCAGCCTGCGATCATTACGGTATGCCTTTTCTGTATTTCAAAGGTTTTCAGGCGATTCAGGCTTATCGTATTGCGCATTGGTTGTGGCAAGCAGGCCGCAAATCAATGGCATTGTTTTTGCAAAACCGCATAGCAGCAGTCTTTGATGTCGATATTCATCCGGCGGCGCAGATCGGCGCGGGGATCATGCTTGATCACGCGACGGGAGTGGTAATTGGTGAGACTGCGGTAGTGGGCGACGATGTTTCAATGCTCCACTCTGTTACCCTTGGCGGATGTGGTCTCAGTGACGGGCCAAGGCATCCGCATATTGGCAACGGAGTCTTGATCAGTACCGGTGCGAAAATCCTTGGCAATATTTGCATTGGCGAAGGCGCGAAAATTGCTGCGGGAAGCGTAGTGCTGGAGGCGGTAGCGCCGCATACTACTGTCGCGGGGGTGCCGGCTCGGCCTGTAGGTCGAGCATCGACGGCATTGCCTGCTCTTGAGATGGATCAGGGGATCGAGTCGCTGGATTGATGCGGCTTGATAAATCTGTCAGAATTACTTGATTACAAAATAGATGACGTGAGTCATAGTGTTTGACGGGGTGTACTATGAGTGTGAAGCTGCTCGACAATAAGGCGTTTTATGGCTATCGCGTGAGACGCACGGTAGCCGGGGAATTGTTCCAGGAATATTTCTCTCTGAAACGCGATGGCCGGCGCCTGGAAGGCCGCCAAAAAAAGGCCATTGAAAAGGAAGCCATCGCCCGGGACCAGGAGCTTGAAGCGCAACAGACGCGCTACCTGGAGGAGACCAAGGAAGAGCGTTGTTTCAAGCCCGACGGCAGCGTACGCGGTATCAGCTATCTGTTAAAAACGGAGAAAAGCGGAAATCTGACGCCGATTTTCCAGGTGGGTGTGGCGTCTAAGGTCGAAAACAAGACGGTTTGCACCAGTTTCTCCCTGAATGCTCACGGCAGCGACGATGCCTGGAACAAGGCTGTGGAGGCCTATGCCAAGCACAAGAGCATCCACAAAAACTCCAAACTCTACCAGCGTCTGCTGAAGGCAATGCCGAAGGTATCCTGATCAGTAGTTGCTGCGCGGCCTGCCGATGCAATCGAGCAGGCCGAATGGCGTTTTTCTCTGGGTCTTATCCCGCCAGTAATGGCGTCATCACGCGCTTGCGCAAGGGTTTGATGGCGGCGATTATCAGTGCCAACAGCGACAGCGCAGCCAGCCAATGCGGGATCAGCATGGTGTGTCCGCCTTCGGAAACATTGAGATTCAGACCAAGCGCCCCGATCAGATAGTCCAGCAGAATGCCAAAGGCGATGCTGATGACAACGACGCTACTGAGGTAGCTGATCAGGGCGCGACGCCCCAGTTCTTTGTGGATCAGACCGACTGCCGCAATATTGGTGGCAGGGCCCGCCAGCAGAAACACCAATACCGTGCCCGGTGACACGCCGGCGAGCAGGAAGCCTGCGGCAATGGGGGTCGAGGCGCTGGCACAGATGTACATCGGTACCCCAATCAACACCATGACGATCATCGCCAGAGGGCCTTTTCCCCATTCGGTAAGCCATTGGGTGGGCACAAAGGTCTGGATCGCGGCGGCGAAAAGTATCCCGGCCAGTAGCCAGGGCAGCATATCGTCGAGCAATTGGCCGAAAGTGTAATGCAGGCCATCCTTCCAGGTACTGCGCTGCGGCGCAGAGGCCTCGCCTGAAGCGCAGCAACTCTTTTCCACAGGCTTCGGCGTGGCTGCGCAGCAGCTCTTCGCGCTGTGCTCTTCTTCGGCCTTGCCGGCACAGGCGTCACTGCCGTTCTTGGTGTCGGCTGAGGGTGCGGTCGCGCAGCAGGATGTTGTTGCGGCTGCCGACGGGGCGCTGGTGTGTTCACTGGTTTCGCGCCAGCCGGTCAGCAGACCGGCGGCGATAGCATTGGTGATGGCGGCAATGGGGCGAGCGATGGTCAAAACCGGCCCCAGCAGGCCGTAACTGAGGCTGATCGAATCGACGCCGGTTTCCGGTGTTGCCACCAGAAAGGACACGGTGGCTCCTTTTGATGCGCCTGAGCGGTGCAGGTTCATTGCAACGGGCAGGACCCCGCAGGAGCAAAGGGGCATCGGCGCGCCAAGCAGCGCCGCCTTGATCACGGAGCCCATGCCGGGTGAACCCAGCTGTCGATGCAGAAACGCCTCGGGCAACCAGGCCTTCATCAACCCGGCAAGCAGCAGGCCGAAGACCAGATAGGGTGCCGCGTCGAGGCTGAGGTCATAGACGTGTTGAAGGTATTCAATCATGGTTCTCTCCCCACTCCAGGGCTTTCAGGATGGTGCAGTGGTCGGCGCCGGCGCTGCCACCGCAGCAGGCGTCGGAAACCCGACCGAGGGCGCGCCGGATGGCCTGTAGCTCGGCAATTTTTTCGTCGACGACAGCAAGTTTGTGTTCGGCAATCAATTTGACGTCGCCGCAGGAGGCAGATTCCGGCTCGACCCGAATGGCGAGCAGCTCGCGGATTTCGTCAAGGCTGAACCCGATTGCCTTGGCGCGCAGCACAAAGCCAAGTTGGCGGCGCGAGGCCTCATTGTAAAAACGGTAGCCATTGGCGCTGCGTCCGGTGGCATTCAACAGGCCCTCGCGCTCGTAGTAGCGCAGGGTTTCCGGGCTGCAGCCGAGGTCTTGCGCCAGTTGGCCGATTCGATATTGCATGGTGGGGCCCGTCTCGCAATTAAACAGTCGGGACTAGCATAAACCCTGAAGCCAGCTATAGGGTCAAGTTTTGGGCGAAAAATGTTGGGAAGGGGGGATCAAGCGCATGTTGACCATGCGCTTGAGAGGAAAGGCTGCTTAGCCTTTGTAAGCCGCAGCGGCTTTGGTGACTTCGGCCATGGCGGCCTCGCTGCCAGCCCAGCCGTC
>JBFEVY010000397.1:0-2739 GCA_041546665.1 Spongiibacteraceae bacterium
CTTAGGAGGGCAACAGTGGAGTTTCTACCACTTTTTACAGACCTGAAGCAGCGTCAATGCCTTATTGTCGGCGGCGGCACCGTAGCCCTGCGCAAGGCGCGGTTATTGCGACGCGCCGGTGCTCGCGTGAACGTCGTCGCGCCGGAAATCGATGCCGAGCTGCAAATGCTGGTAACCCAGAGCGGGGGCCAAAGCTGGACGGAGTCCTATACCAGCGAGCGACTGGCAGATACCTTTCTGGTTATCGCCGCGACTGACGACCGAGACTTGAATGAGCGCGTGTCAAACGAATGCCACGCAAGCAATATTCCGGTCAATGTGGTGGACGACCCCGCACTGTGCAGCGTGATATTGCCTGCGATTATCGACCGCTCGCCGCTGATGATTGCCGTCAGCAGTGGTGGCCAAAGTCCGGTACTCGCACGTCTCGTGCGCAGTAAACTGGAAGCCAGCATACCCGCTGCCTACGGGCGACTCGCCAACCTCGTTGGTCAGTTTCGCGACGCAGTAAAGGCGCGCTTTAGTGATATTGAAGACCGTCGGCACTTTTGGGAGCAGACTCTGCAAGGCCCAGTGGCGGAAATGGTTTTTGCCGGCAAAGACGCCGTAGCAGCAGAGATGCTCAAGGCTGAAATTGACGCCGCAGATCTGGCCCCCGGTGGTGAGGTCTACCTGATTGGTGCCGGCCCCGGCGACCCTGACCTGATGACCTTCAAGGCCATGCGTCTGTTGCAACGCGCTGACGTTGTACTCTACGACCGACTGGTCGCGCCGGAAATCGTCGAGCTCAGCCGCAAAGACGCCGAGCGTGTGTATGTCGGCAAGGCCCGCTCCGATCACGCACTGCCGCAGCAAGACATCAATAAACTGCTTGTGCACTACGCCAAAGCCGGTAAAAAAGTCGCGCGCCTGAAAGGGGGAGACCCCTTTATTTTCGGACGTGGTGGCGAAGAGATTGAAGAACTCGCGCAGGAGCGGATACCGTTTCAGGTTGTGCCGGGGATTACTGCCGCCGCAGGTTGTGCGAGTTATTCCGGCATTCCATTGACCCACCGTGATTACGCACAATCAGTCCGTTTTGTTACTGGCCATCTCAAGGACGGCTCAATCAATCTGCCCTGGTCTGAGTTGTGCCACCGTCATCAGACGGTGGTGTTTTACATGGGGCTGGTCGGCTTGCCGGTCATCTGTGAGCAACTCATTGCCCACGGTCGCGAACCGGAGACACCCATCGCGCTGATCCAGCAGGGCACGCGACCGGAACAAAAAGTGGTCACCGCCACGCTGGCAACGATGGTCGAAACCGTCGCCCAAAATCCGGTTAAAGCGCCAACATTGATCATCGTCGGGGAGGTGGTGACGCTCCGCGAAAAGCTGGCCTGGTACGAAAACCTAGAGGGCAACGAGACCGACCTGTAACAATCGCGCCGCTGCCGCATCACATGTCTGAATTCAGTTAGAGGTATTTCCAGAGTGTATGATTTTGATCTGTTCGTGATCGGCGCCGGCAGCGGCGGAGTGCGTGCCGCTAGAATGTCTGCCGGGTTTGGCGCCAAAGTGGCCGTCGCAGAGTCCCGCTATTACGGTGGCACCTGCGTGAACGTCGGCTGCGTGCCCAAGAAACTATTCAGCTATGCCGCACACTATGCAGAGGAATTTCACGACGCTAAGGGCTTTGGTTGGGACAGCAACGTGGAGCCAGTTGATTGGCCGCGCCTGCGGGATAACAAAACCGCCGAGATCCAGCGCCTTAATGGCATTTACCTCAATCTTTTAAACAATGCCGGCGTGGAAATCATCGATGGCCACGCGAAAATACTCGACCCGCATACCGTTGAGGTGGCGGGCAAACAATACCGCGCCGAACGCATCCTCATCACAGTGGGGGGCTGGCCGTTTATCCCCGATGTGCCCGGCCGGGAACACGCCATAAGCTCCAACGAATTTTTCTACCTCGATGAGCTTCCCAAGCATGCAGTGGTTGTCGGCGGCGGCTACATTGCGACGGAATTTGCCGGCATACTCAACGGCCTCGGCGTTTCTGTGGAGCTGATCTACCGCAGAGACTTGTTTTTACGCGGCTTCGACCACGAAACCCGCGTGAAACTGGCAGAAGAAATGCAGCGACGCGGCATTACCCTGCGGTTTAATGAAGATGTCACCGAAATTGCCAAAACCACAAGCGGAGTGCGATTGTCGCTTAAATCCGGCTGCATTCTCGAATCAGATCTGATTCTCTACGCCACCGGCCGCAAAGCGTTATTGGAAAATCTCGGCCTGGAGAATACCGGCGTCACCCTTACCGACGATGGTTTCATTGCAGTGAACGACGTGTTCCAGACAGCCGAACCATCGATTTATGCCCTAGGTGATGTCACCGGAGGGATGGAGCTGACGCCGGTCGCCCTGGCAGAGGGAATGAACCTCGCGCGCCGCCTCTATAACGACGACCATCAGGTACTTGACCACAGCTTTATACCAACCGCGATTTTCTCCCAACCCAATGTGGCAACGGTTGGCTACAGCGAAGAAGCTGCCCGGGAAAAATACGGTGATATCGCGGTGTTCACCTCGGATTTCCGACACCTGAAACACACATTAAGCGGCAATCCCACCCGGACCTTTCTGAAGTTGATTGTCGATAAGGCGAGCGACAAGGTCATCGGTGCTCATATGCTAGGGGATGAAGCGGGGGAGATTATTCAGGGCATCGCAGTTGCCATTAAAGCGGGGGCGACC